>OZ252258.1:3450000-3561138 GCA_965249945.1 Erythrobacter sp.
AGAGCCCCTTCATTCTGTTGCGTGCAATGGGGGCGTTTGGAACGCTCCTGACCGCACTCGGCGCGGCCGTGGCGATTGTGCTGGCCTTGACTTAAACCGAGGTTGCCAGCCCGAAAGCGCCGCGCAGACCATCGATAATATACTGCGCAGCCAGGGCAGCGAGCAGCACGCCAAGCAGACGCGTGATAACGGCTTCAACCTTGTCACCGAGTAGGCGGATCATCGGTCCTGCAGCAACCAGTGCCAGCGCCGTCAGCAAAAGGACAGCACCCAACGCAGCAAAGACCTCAAGCGTTTGTTCAATCCCATCGGCTTCGTTCATCAGCAGCATGATCGCGGCGATCGCGCCCGGTCCAGCCATCATCGGCATAGCCATCGGGAAGACTGAGACATCCTCAATCTCGGGATCGGCATTGACCTTCTCAGCCCGCTCGTTGCGGCGCTTGGTGCGCTTCTCGAACACCATTTCGAAGGCGATCCAGAACAACATCAGGCCACCGGCGATGCGGAATGAGTCGAGTTCAATATGCAGCGCGCGGAGCAGATCTTCCCCAAAGAAGGCGAAGATTGTCAGAATGACAGCCGCAATTGCGGTCGCGCGCAGCGCCATTTTGCGCGCCTGCGCGGGCGAAGCCTCCTTGGTCAGCCCGGCATAGATCGGGGCACACCCAGGCGGGTCAATCACCACAAACAGCGTGATAAAGGCAGAGATGAACAGCTCGGTCATTACAGGGCCGAGCCCCCACCACTATTCGGGCAGCGAAGCAAGTCTTTCTTCGATAATTGTCTGCCAATCGCCCTCAAAAAAATAGTCGACCGCGATCAGCTTGGTGCCGTCGGGCAGATGTTCCCAATACCACCGCATAGTGCCATCGCGCGACAATTGCGATCCGCCCGGATTATCTGACGCAAGGGACAGTGATGGCGGAGGGGGGACCGGCGCATCGCGCCGCGGGCAGTCTGCCACTCGACCTTCGATCGCATCAATCGCCGTCACAACGATATCGCCTTCCCCCGGCTCTTCGCGCGGGGGTGGCTGCGGATCATCACGCCCGGCGGCATGATAGGTCCAGCGATAGTCATTCTCGGCATTGCGACGCCAGATCTTGACGTAATTGCCGACAAAGCCTTGCTCATCCTGATAGCGCCCCAGACTGGCTGCAAGCGCTCCGTCACAGCTCATGGTGATGACGCGCGGGCTCCAGCCATAGGGCTGAGATTGGCTGTTGAGCCGCCCAAACGCCGGTTCGGCCGCGATCAGACCTTCCTGGAAATGCAGCCTGGCGCCAGGCGCCGCATAGAATTGCGCGGCGGACGACTGACTTTCACGCCGCGCCTGACGAGAGAACGCCAATTCGGTCGCCACCAGAGTACTTGGCTGAGCTGCGCCGGGTACGCGTTCCAGCACGCGGTTGATCAATTCGGTCGAGGGGCCACGGGGAGCGCCGGCACAAGCGCTCAGGCTGGCAAGCGCGATCAGCAGCGCGGCGGCTCTCATAGTCCTTCCGGGACCGCTAGGCCGGCATTGCGATGCGCCGCCACCAAAGTGTTGCGCAAGAGCACGGCGATCGTCATCGGACCGACCCCGCCTGGCACTGGCGTGATGGCCGCAGCGACTTCGCTGGCCTCGCCAAAGGCGACATCGCCGACAAGCTTGCCCTTTTCGGCGCCAGGCTCGGGCGGAAGACGATTGATTCCAACGTCGATCACTGTGGCTCCATCCTTCAACCAATCCTTGCGGATCATTTCTGGACGCCCAACTGCCGCAACCACGATGTCTGCGCGCTTAACCACGCCGGGCAGATCCTTGGTCCGACTGTGCGCGATGGTGACGGTGGCATTGGCATCAAGCAGCAATTGCGCCATCGGCTTGCCGACAATGTTGGAGCGGCCGACCACGACTGCCTCAAGACCAGACAGGTCACCCAGACGATCAGTCAACAGCATCATGCAGCCTAGCGGAGTGCAGGGAACGAAGCCCGACTGACCAACGCTCAAACGCCCGGCATTGATCACGTGAAAGCCATCGACATCCTTGTCCGGGCTGATCGCGGCAATGATCGATTGTTGGTCGAGGTGATCGGGCAAAGGCAGCTGAACCAAAATTCCATCGACCGCGTCGTCTTGATTGAGCTGCTCGACAACAGCGAGCAATTGCTCGGCACTGGTATCCGCCGGAAGCTTGTGCTCAAAACTCTCCATATTGGCTGCGATTGTCGCCTTGCCCTTGCTGCGGACATAGACCTGACTGGCCGGATCTTCGCCCACAAGTACGACGGCCAGGCCCGGCTTGCGGCCTGCTTGCTCTGCGAAACCCGCCGCCATCTCCCCAACCCGCTCGCGCAGGCGGGCCGCGAAGGCCTTTCCGTCAATCCGCGTGGCCGTCATCAGACGTAGAGCAGACTATCGAGGACGATCAGTAGGATCTGCAGCAGCAAGATCAGCACCAAGGGCGAGAAGTCAATTGCGCCGGTATCGGGCATCAAATTTCGGATTGGACGCAAGACCGGATCAAGCAGGCGATTGATCGAAGTGTAGACCGCCATCAGGAATTGGTTGCTTGGGCTGACCACATTGAAAGCGAACAGCAGGCCGATCACAAACTGGATGATGATCAGCATCACCAGCACCTGTGTGAGCAGACCGATGATCTGTTGGACCGCGAAGAGACCTTGCATTGCGTTCTAATTCCTTAACTACGGATCTGACCGTGTTACTGATGTAATACGGCGCCGTCCAGTATCAAGCCATTTGCGCTGGGCCTAGCAGCCGGATTACGCCTGCACCAGCGTACCTGCGCCTCGGGCAGTGAAGAACTCCAGCAACATTGCGTGCGGAACCCTGCCATCGAGCACAACAGCCGCTTCACAACCGGATTCAACCGCTGAAACGCAGGTTTCGAGTTTGGGCACCATTCCGCCCTTGATCACCCCGTCATCGACCAATTTGGCAATCGCCGCCGGATTGAGATCGGTCAGCAGATTGCCGTCTCCATCGAGCACGCCGGGAACGTCGGTCAGGAGGAACAGTCGCGCTGCTCCCAGCGCCGCCGCAATCGCGCCCGCCATCGTGTCGGCATTGATATTGTAGGTCGCGCCGTCAGCTCCCGCTCCGATTGGGGCAATTACCGGGATCATTCCGGCAGCTACCGCAGTGTCGATTACGCTGGTATCGACCTCGGCTGGTTCGCCCACGAAACCAAGATCCACGACTTGCTCGATCAGGCTCTCAGGGTCGCGCGTGGTCCGCTCAACCTTGCGTGCCCTCACCAATCCTCCGTCCTTGCCCGAGATCCCCAGCGCTTTGCCGCCCGCCTCAGCAAGCCAGCCGACCAACTGCTTGTTGATCGCGCCCGACAGCACCATCTCCGCGACCTTGGCGGTCGCCTCGTCGGTCACCCGCAATCCATCGACGAAGGTGCTCTCGACCCCGAGCTTTGACAGCATCTCACCGATCTGCGGGCCGCCGCCATGGACAACCACAGGGTTTATCCCGACTGCCTTGAGCAGGACGATATCCTCCGCGAAGTCGCGTGCCGCCTTGGCGTCGCCCATCGCGTGGCCCCCATATTTCACCACGAAGGTGCGCCCGGCGTAGCGCTGAAAATAGGGCAGCGCTTCGATCAGGACTTCGGCCTTGGCCAGGCTCGGTTTGTCAGTGGTGCCGGTCATGCGGCGGACCTTTTCATAATTGGCATCGGATTTGGCGCGCTTAGCCGCTCAAACCGCCGCTTGCCAAGCAATCGCGCACTCGACCGGCCAATTCGATGATTTTCTCGACCATTCGTAACCTTTGTCTGCCCCACCGCGAACCGGGGGAAGAGCGGCGCCGATCGGCGCCCTCGCTTCACTTTGGAGGACTCAATGAACACCAATCGTATCAAAGGCTCGCTCGCCCTCGTCGCAGCAGCCGGTCTCGCCGCAGCCTGTTCGCAAGCCGCAGACGCCCCCACCGAAGCCAGCATGGCCGACGCCGGTTCAGTCGAAGATGCAATGGACGCGGAAGTGACTGAGGTCGCTGACGCCGGCGAGAAAGAGCGCTGCTATGGCGTTTCGCTGGCCGGTCAGAATGATTGCGCAGCAGGGCCAGGCACCAGCTGCCAGGGCACCAGCACCGTAGACTATCAGGGCAATGCCTGGAAATATGTCGACGCCGGCTCTTGCCTTGAGATCGAAACCCCGACGGGAACTGGCTCGCTCGAGCCGATCACAGCGTAACACCGCTTTTCGCGCCTTACTCCCTTGGCGCATGCTAGAGCCGCTCAGGTCACCCTGGGCGGCTTTTTTGCTGACAGACCCAGCCAATCCGCTGTTGGCGAGGCCACCTGGAGGGTGGTAAGCCTAAGCCCATGCTGAGGCGCCGATCACGAAGCAAAATGCTCACCTGGTGGGTGATGTGGCGCGTGCCCGTGCTGGTTCTGATTGTTATGAGCCTATGGTGGTTCGTGTTCCGTCCAATTGCCAGTGAACGGGGGTGGGTCCGGGTCTCACAGGAATTCGCGATCTGCGGCGACCGCAGCGCCGCGCCAGCTCAAGCTTGCATCATCGATGGGGACACAGTTGCGATCGGCTTTGGGCGCGAGGGAAGGAGCATCCGCCTGACCGGATTTGACGCTCCCGAGCTGGAGGGCGCCTGCGATGCCGAGAGCGAGCTGGCAGTGACCGCGCGAACCGCTTTGCACGATTGGCTCGCGCAGGCGCCGTTTGAATGGAATGGTGCGGATGAACCACCCTACGATCGCTATGGGCGCGAATTGCGGTCGGTTCGTCGAACCGCCGAGGGACATCAGGAATATTTGGCGGAATGGATGATCGCCCAAGGCCTTGCCGCCGAAAGCGGTTGGGGCGTCGAGCCTAAGGATTGGTGCGAGGGCTAGCGGCCCTGCAAAAGATCACGCCCTAGCCATGATCCACGCTGATGCTTTCCTGCAACCGGAATTTTCCTTCTGACGGCATCCAGCGCCAAACATGGATATAGCGCGCTCCGCCGGTCTGGACCCAACCCAATTCCTCGCCACGCCATTCGTGAAATGTGTGCCAGCCGCGTTCCAACACGCCCCATTGCCCGAGCGGCGTGACGCTCCGACTGCCTGGGACGATCTGACGCCGGTTCTTGTAGCCTTCATTGGCTCCGCCGGGCTTGCGCGCGGCGCATTGCTGTTCAAGATTGCCGACAAAGGCAGCGCGATCAGGAGCGACCAATCCGCCGAGGTCGTGGATCATGCGATAATCCTCGGCCAGCAGATCGAGCAATCTGGCCGGGTCGCAGTCTTCAAAGGCCGCCTGAAACAGCGCTGCATCACTCACCACGATCTGCTGCGTGGCCTCCTCGAGCGAAGGGATCGGTGAGGCCACGCCGGATTCCTCTTGCGAGACCTGAGCCGACGCCATGCTCGGCCAGGTGATGAGCAAGGCGATGGCAATGCTCTTGAGCCTTGTCATCCCTCATCTCCGTAGAATCCATAGTCGAGCAGGAGTGACAGGACCCAACCCTGACCGCCAATCGATTGCCTCGCAACCACCTCGTCGACTGCCCAAGCGCCATCTTCCTTGACCCAGTAGTAATCGAGCACAACCGGCATATCGAAATTCTTGAACCGCGCGGTGATCACCTTGCGCTCTGGGTCATTGGGACCCGCTCCATAGAGCGTCTGCTCCTTGACCTGCACGTCGGTGATCAGCGCATCCTGACCGTCAACCACGAAATCAAAGCCGAGCCGACCAATCGGATCATCATTGGCTTCCGCGCGGGCCTCGTCGGCGTCAAAGGCCGCGGCTAGACGCTTGGAATAGGGCAGTCGCGCATAGCCAGGCACGCAGGCATCGAGATCGATTTGCGTCGACTCATAGAGATTACCGGTGAAGGCCAGCGGGGCCGCATCGCTGGCTATGAGCGGGCAATCCTCGGCCTTTGCAGGACTGGCAAACATCAAAGCCGCGCTGGCGCCGATCAAGAGGGGTTTCCAAGAGATCATCGATCATCCTTTTCAGTGACTTTGTCAGGGCCGAATTTGAACAGCAGCGACAGCACCCACTCCTTGCCGGGTGTCCGCGAGACCACATCGTAAAGGCCCCAATCGCCAGGATAGCCGGGCTCGTGATCTTCGCCGAGAAGATCCCAGTAAAAGTCGAGCACCTGTGGCTGACCGAAATTGTCGAACCGAGCGGTGACGACACGGCGCTTGCGATCATCCAGCAAGCCGCCGTCGACATCGCGCGAAGTCAGCTCGAGATTGCTGATTCCCCCGCTGGTGTCGTTGTAGATCCAGCTGAAACCGACTCTCGGCTTTGCGCCCTCGACATCATCCAACCGCCGGTTTTCTGCTGCAATCAAGTCGATGATTTCATCGCTCAACGGAATGCAGTCCTCGGGCTTGTTGAGCGCCGCTTCATAGGCTGCAAGCAGGACCGTCTCGGGCGTGTTTTGCATGGCGATATAGTCGCAAGGCGCCATTCCCTGTGCTTCCTGCGCCGTGGCTGTGCTCGCGCTTGCAAGCCCGATGGCCAGCACCAATCGTTTGAGCATATGTCCCCTCACTGCGCCGGCAGCGCATCCACTTCCGCCGCGAGCGATGCGAAATCGGCGTGGCCCGTGACCGGCTCGACCCGCTCAGCCCACATCGCATCCACCGCTGCCACAACGCTCTCTGGCAATGCGGAGGACTTGCTCCCCTCGCTCTGAACCTTGCTTGAATCGCTGTCGAAGGGAATGCCACAGACTTCGTCCAGCTGACGCGCAACCATGGCGTCGTCGAACTTGTCCTTGTGCTGATGCATATACTCCCGGCTGGTGCGATGCTCGACCAGAGCAGCCAACTCGTCAGTCAGCTCAACCCCTATAAAGCCCGCCAACCGTCGGATCGTTTCGGGCCGATTCTTGGCCGCAGTGCTATAATTCATCAGCAGAGTGTCGGGCTCGCGCCGCCGAGCATACCAGCTGAGGAGATGGGTCATATAGTCGGTGCCGCCCGGCCCGCCGCCGAGCCAGAAGGGCATGAAATCCTCCAGCGAAATAGCATCGCGCTCGATCTGCCAGCCATTGAAGAAGCGATACAACGAGACGTAGCTTTCGTGCGGATCTCGAAGGGTGATCACATAACGCATCCCGGCGGGCAGCCGTTCATATTCGCGGTGTGACTTGAAGCCGCGCGGCGCTGCTCGCTGAGGAACGGTCATGTCGAAATCGCACATCACGGCGGTGTCTTCCCACGGAACCACCCGGCTGACGTCGTCATAATCCTCGTCACCGCCGGTGCGGAGCTGATGGAACATCTGCTGCATCATGGTGGTGCCGCTCTTGGCCCAGGGGGTGATGAAGACATCCCCGTCCTGCGGCTCATAGGGCTTGAAGTTTGGGCGCTCGAGCTCAGCGAACACCCCCATCCTTGCGCCGAATTCTTCGATAGTGCGCGCGCGGCCCATCTTGGTCTGTGTCACTCAGAAACCCTCTCACCATGGCGCGACCTGTTCGAGGGTTTGACAGCCCAAACACGGCTAGGCAAGTCAGAGACTTAGAGGGTCTGGCCAGCCCGCAATTGGTGACAGGCCCGTGGTGATGTATGATCACTCCAAGGTTGCAAACAATCTGGAGGGATCACAGACCATGAACACAACACCTGAACCCCATCGCAATCAACCGCCAGCGAGCGGATCGGGCTTCGACGCCAACAAGCCGACAATCGTCAGTCTGCTCTACCTCACCAGTTTCGTGACCGGCATCACTGGCCTGGTCGGGATCGTGCTGGCTCACGTCTGGAGCGGCGAGGATCATGAGCCGTGGATGAGCTCGCATTACACCTATCTGATCCGCACTTTCTGGATCGGCTTCCTGGCTTCGCTTGGCGCCTTCGTACTGAGCTTCGTGCTGATCGGAATCCTTTTGTTTCCGGTGATCGCGATCTGGGTCGGCGTGCGCAGCGTTCTCAGCCTGATCAAGGCGCAAAAGCAGGAACCAATGCCCAATCCCGAGACCCTCGCGTTTTGAGGATTCTTCGCTTCGGAACCTAAGCCAGCCCGCGCCCTCCGCCCTTCCACCCGGAGCCTACCGGGATACAATCCGGGCGGAAGGGCGGAGGGCGCAGGTGGCTAGGAATCTCCTCAATCAGCTCACCAAAAAAATACCAGGCCGCTCGGGGAGGTGAGCGACCTGGTATATTCTAAAGAAGAGCCGCGGCTTAGCCGCCTCAGCGCATTCGCTTCGCCAGCTTGCGAGCGATCTTGGCGGTACGCCGCGCCGCAATAGCCGTTCCGAGAGCCGCCACCCCCGCGCGACGGATCCGGCGGCGCCTTTGCAGCGCGGCGATTGGGGAAGGCCCACGCAAGAGTCGGGGCCGAGTTCTAATTCGCATAGCGCATCTGACATGCCTTAAGCGCAAGCGCGAGGATCGCGGTCTCCGGCACAACGACCGGATCATTCTTGGTCGGATCGGCCTTATCCTGACCTGACCGGACCAAGCGGACCTTGCGAGGTTCAAGCATTGGCCATTTCTCCGTCAGTGGTTTCGAGCATGGCGGCGATCTCATCAAGCAGGCGCAGGCGCTGTTTCTTGAGATCTTCAGCGTGGAAATCTCCGCAAGGCTCAACCTCGGTTTCGATCCGATGGATCGCGCGATTGACCGCGTGGTATCGCGCAGCGAGATTGTTGAAATGCGCATCGGTCAGCTTGAGCCGGTGCAGCGCTTCAGCATCGCGAGGGAATTCGTCATGCAGCTCGTGCGGTGTGTGGGCAGACATGGATTGAGGTTCTCCTTCCGGTTTGAAGGGCAAGACTATGCTGCGTTGGCCGCCTCGTCTTTGATGTGGGTCAAACATGACAATGTTGACAGGTGTCAAGCAGGTCGTGACTATATTTTTTCCATTTAATCAGAGATTTGGGGCGAATTCTAAGTTGACACTTTTCCAACTTTCTCGCGCGAATTCGCGAGCCTCTGTGCCTATCCGATCACTCGCAAGCACTAGTGCAGCAAGAGCCAGGTAGGAAAGCGCTTGCACTTTCCGTTACGTCACCCTAGGGGGCCCATCCCCAATGGGCTCAAGCGGTTTGAGCCCGACAATCTGTCGAAGGAGGCAGCTATGTTTGCAATGTTCCTGCCCCCCGATGGGCGAGCGAGAAAATCTGAGCGCGCAATTGCGCGTGTCGCTGGCGGATCAGCCGACGCTGCATAACCCCCTGATGCGGGAGACTGCAGCGCGATCCGCTGCCTGATCCTCCCTCTAGGGGAATTTCAATATGTACGTACGGTTCACCGTGCCGATTGCGCACGGCGGAACGGTCACGCGTTCAAAACTGGCGCCGGGACCGTTCCATGCCGCGTCCCAATTGTGGTGGCGTGGCGATCATGAAGGCGATCCGATTCTGATCGCAATTCGCCGAGAGCTCGACTGGTTCAATTCCAATCTCCCTGTGCCAAAGCGCTTTGGCGTCAAGGCAAAGGGCCGGTGGTATTCCGACGGGATCTGCTGGTTTCGCGATGACGCAAGACTCATGCTGCGCCACATGTTTGCGCTTACGTCACTCGTTGAAGAATGCGGCGTCCCAATCAGTCGACGCTGGACCCGGGATCCGGGACAGTTGCTCTATCGTGACCGCTGGCAAGTGGTTGCCAAACCGGAGCGAATTCAGCTCCATTGACCAAGTCCCCGGTCGCTGGCCAGCGGCCGGGGCGCTCGTCGCTCAACCCGCGCTGAACTTGCTCTTGCCGAGCAGTGCTAGCAGCGAATTGCGTCCGAACCGCAGAAAAGGATAGAGCAAGCGCGCCCGGGTCGGCGATTTGAACATCCAGAAATTGAAGCGGTTGAGCCAATTGCTCTGCCCGCTGATCAGCGCGAGCCGGTGGATCGCCTCGGACCCGTGAAAGAATTGCTCACCGATTTTTACGACGAAGCCTTCATCGAGATCATAACCGCGCGCGATCACATCTTCGACCAAGGCACCGCCATCGCGGGCGTTGATCGTTTCGAGCCGGCCGACCGATTGCTGGATCGTCAATGCCTGGCTGTAATGACTGCAAACCGGACATTCGCCGTCATAGATCACCGTAACTGGCGCGGAATTCATGCTGCAGTCGAACCCTCGAAGGCGAAAGGATCGTCCTCGCAGAATGACCCTTCGACACTGTAATTGGTCTCATCCTGCCAGATCACCTTGGCCGCGCCAAGATAGACCGGCTCGAGCCGGATAGGCTCGCGTTCGAATGCTGTGGTCAGCGCGTAGATCTTGATATCGCTGCCAACCAGATCCTGGTTTTGATCAAGGAATTGCTCAATCGCGGCAGGGTTGAACGGCTCGCAATGGAAGGTTGAGCGCTTGGTCTGCTCGTAAAACGCCCAATCGTCGAAATCATCGACCCATTCGCCGTCCTCGTCACTCGGATTCTCAAGCAAATAGACTTCATAGAACGGCACCGCCTGCGGGCGAGTGTACATCCCATATCCGCCCAGCTTCCACGGGTTGATCCGATCCTGCCCGACCAGGGTCAGATGCACTCCGATCCAGCCGGTGTGAACGGTCAGCAGCGCCAGCAGGACGAGCTGCGGAATGGTCAATTTCTTAAGCCAGGAAGTCACTGACAAACTCACTTATGCCATGGAGGTCGATGAACAGCAGGGCGATGCAGAGGTAGAACAGATCTTTGCGCATGCCGACGCCGAAGGCGATGCACAGCAGCGAAATGTTGAGCGTCTGGAAATTCATCTCATCGGCATAGAGACCCGCGCCGATCAGGAAGGCGATCTCGATCACCAGGAATATCAGATTGCGGAATCCACACAACAGCAGGACGCCGACCAGGATTTGCCAGGCGACAATGAAGGTGCCGATGAATTTGTGCATGCCGCAGGAATATTGCTCCGCATCAGCCGAGCAGACAAAGCGGAACATGTTCTCGGTTTCGCTCCCGTAATAGCTCAGGAAGCTGATGTAGGAGCCGTCGAGATAGGTCCCGGCCAGCAGTTTCTGCGCCGCCGCCGCCAGCATGACTATGCCAAGCGTAGCCCGCAGATAGCGCTGGAAATCCTCGGATTCCCACCATTTGGCAAACAGCGCCGCAACCGGGATGCACCACACCGCAAGCCAGGAGTGGTTGGCGTAGCTGTACCAGCTTTCCATGATCGCAGGGACCAGCAGCAGCATGAATCCCAACACCGCCCAGCGACTTGTCCGCTGCATCACCACGAAGGGGAGGAACAGCAATTGCAGCAGGCCATAGACAACATATTGATCGATCTCGCCCTGAACCACGGCAAAGGGCAGGTCGTCATGTTTCTGGAACCACACTGACAGCACCGCCATGAACATGGCTGCGCGCATGGCCAGCGCGCCATCGCTGACAATCTCGGCCTGCCAAAAGGCTTGAGCGCGAGCGCTCAGCGCCTGAAGCGCATCCTGCGTAAGAGCACGGGTTTGGGGGGCGAGTGGCATATCCATGCGCACTGGTTAGTCCGGTTTGGTTGAAAAATGTTTGCGATCGCGAGCGTCGTCGCAGGCTGAAACAGCCGCGTTACAAAAGTTAACACGAAAGGGTAGGAGCGACTGCATCAGTCAGTGCGGCGATTGCACTGGTCGATAATGTAGGCGAGGTTTAGTGGGTTTTGGTGTGGGTGGGGACGCCGTCGGAAAAGGAATCAATCGGTGAAGACGAAAGAAATCCCCGTCCCTTCCGACAGCCTATTGGCCAAGTTTGGCGGTCAGCAGGATTACCGCGATTGCTTTGTTCGAGAGCTGCCGATTGTGGTCACGCTCCCCCAATTTCTTGAGCGCTTTTATCGCAGCCTCGCCTTCCGGCCCGAAGCGTTGATCCTGAGCCTGTTGGGCCGCAATGCGATGGCCGAGAGTGCCCGACGGCTGGCACACGGCGAGCACGATCGCTTCGGAGTCTGGCAGGTGGTCGAGCGCGAAGAACAAGAGATCCTGCTCGAATCCAAGAGCACGGGGACTGCCAGCTGGTTTGCGGTGGAGCCAACCGAGCGCGGCACCAGGCTCTACTTCGGCTCTTGGGTCGGCAATCTCGAACAATCTGGCTGGCGCTCCTTGCAAACGGCGCATGTCTTCTATTCGCGTGTTCTACTCGAGAGCGCGTTCTAGCGCCCGCGCGGTGACCGGTCCGGGGCGATGATCTTCATCTTTTCTTGACCCTAATCGCTCACTTAATTTTCATAGTAATCTGGCATTTAACTAAGCGCCTGCGGCACTTCACAACCCCGCGGGCCTTGACCGTTACGTGAAGGTGAGACCCGATGAAGACCGTGCTTAAGACAATCGTCTCGACTGCTCTGCCCGTGCTCGCAATCGCCGCGCCAAGCACAGCGCTGGCCAAGCATAACAGCGATGAAGGCCCCTATATTGCGTTCGATGCCGGGGTCGTCTTTGCAAGCGATTCCTCCAATTCGGGCAGCTTCACTTCAGCGGTTCCAGCGACACCCGATTTTGCAGCGATTGCGATTGATGCGCCGCTTTCCTGGGATACCGAATTTGACACCGGGGCCACCGCTTCGGGCGCGATCGGCTATGACTTTGGCAATGGTTTCCGGGCCGAGCTGCAAGGTTTTTACACCCGCTACGATGTCGACGGTCACGCCGGCGTGACCGTGGGTGGCAGTGTGATTGACGGCGAGAATGTTGCAGTCATCACTCGCAATCCGGTCGATCCCAACAACCCCACACTGGGAGAAGCGATCGCCAACGGGCAAGGCGACCTGACCTCTTATGGCGGGTTCCTCAATGTCTTCTACGATTTCGACACCGGCCACAACATCGAGCCTTATCTTGGCATCGGGCTCGGCTATGTCATAACTGAAGTCGATTTCGCCCCTTCGGGCGTTCTGATCGCCGACGCCACACATGATGGGTTTGCCTATCAGGGGATAGCCGGCGTGACAGCGAAAGTGTCAAACCAGTTCGAGATTTTTGCGCAATACACCTATCGTGACAATCTCGAGGATGTCGAAGTCCCGCTGGCGCAGCTGCCGGCTGACCTGGCGATCGACACCGAGCAGCATATTGTGACAGGCGGCGTCCGGCTCAAGTTCAGCAATTGAGGTAAGCGGGGGGGCATGAGAAGCGGCGCGCTAAGCAGTGCCGCTACCCAGTGCCGCCACCGTCCAGTCCAGTCCCTGCGCATCCTCTTTCACATCCATGCTGAAGAACTGCCGGTGCGAGTGCACCGCGCCCTTCCACAGCTCGAGCCAGCAGGTCAGCAGCATCTCGCGCGCCTCACCCTCCATGCCGCGCACAATTCGCAGGCCGGATTGACGCAGGCTGGCTGATTGATGATCCGGCGACACCACCAAGCGGACCTCATCGCCCATCCCGGCGAGCGCCTTGGCCAGGAAGTCAGCCGCGTCGGCAGTATCGCCATCGCTGCATCCGAGCAGCTCGGCCATATGCGGATATTGCTGCAGCCCGGTCAGCCGCGCGGCGCGCTTGCCAATATCCACGGCCTTGTCCTTGCCGATCACCCCGGCGAGCTCACGAATGCCATTGCGACAATATTCAATCGCGTAATTGCGCCCGGCCTTGGCGAGCCGCTCTTGGCTCCATTGAGCATCAGGCGGGGTCGGTTGAGCGGCGGGATCGAACGGAGGAGGCACTTCGTCGGGCGCGAACACCAACCGCTCTTCCTCGCTCAGATCGTGATCATACTCCTTGAAATAGCCGCACAGGCCGAATTGCCCGGTCAGATCCTCTGACACGCAGACATAGCCCAACCGCTGATTTTTGAGCGAGACACCATTCTGCGCATACCAACCGCGCAGAAAACCGCGGCTCGCCTCGACCGGGATCCCGCAAATCGCTGGCCCGGCATACATCCAACGCGGATAGCGAAAGCGGACCCAGGCCTTGGTGTCGCTCTCTTCCATATATTCGACCCGCACCCCGCCGACCCCGTTGGAGAGCACATGATATTTGGCCGCTGCGACCGCGTCAGGCAGATCGCTCAGTCCCAGCTTTTCAAAGCTGGCGAGGAATTTGTCTTCATGCTGACGCCGGAACAGGCGGAACATCCACTCGCCGACGACCTCGCGGCCCTGCTCGACCGCGACCATCAGCTGCAGGCCGAGGAAATATTGGTGGTGGAGATGCGCCTGCGCGTGGATCGCGGCCGGCTCTTGGGTGTATGCTACCATGGTGCAGAGCTTAACGATGCGAGCCAGCGCACGCCAAGAGGCTTTGACTCATCCTCCTTGCTGATAGCGCTCCAACTCATCGGGTTCGAAACCCAGGTCGTTGTCGATCAGCTCGTCACGCATGAAGTCTTTCTCGGGTTGCACCGTGAAAGCCTTTTGGATCATCTTTCGGCATTGGCGGTCGAGCCAGGTTCTATTGCGAGAGGAGCGCTGCGCCATCCACAACCCAAGCTTGGCGGAAAAGGCGGAAGGTGATTTCCTCTCGCTCATTCTGCTGGCTCCAGCGCTGCGTCTTGGCTCGGTTCATCCGCGTGAAGCGGCAGTGTGTTGATCCGGCACGGCACGCCCTTCAGATGCGGAATGCCTTGTTCGCGATCGAGAAAGTCCGGATCATCTCGGCACAATTGCGCATCTGCGTATTTGAGCGCGCCCGAAAGATGGCCAGCGCCTTGCTGCATCTCCGGCTTCCACCAGCCATGCGGGATTCGAATCAATCCGTCAGGCATGGCATCGCGTATCGTCACCTTGATCGCAATCTTTCCGGTTTCATTCTCAACCTCGACCCATTCGCCTTCTTCAAGGCCCAGCTCTTGGGCGGTGCCAGGGCTGACAAACACCAGGGGATCGGGATGGCGCTCGCGCATTTCGGGGATATGGCGGTGACCAGTCTGGAAAAAGCCATCCTCTCTCACACCAGTGAACATCCGCAAGGGATAGGCCGCGTCGGCCTCGGGCTCTTCGCGGAAATAGGGCAAGGGGTCGAAGCCGAGCTGTTCGAGCAGCGACGACTTGAGCTCAACCTTGCCGCTCGGCGTGGCGAAGCCAGACTGCTCGTATTTGCGGAAATTTTGCGGGGCAAAGTAGACATCTGTGTCTGCGCACAATTGCTCGAATGTCATTCCGGTTGCTTCGAGCCTCCAATCATAAAAGTCTTCGAGCCTATCCCAGGGGATAAGCTCGGCATGATCGAGCTCGCCCGCCAGCAATTTCCAAAATTCAAAAGTGCTGCGGCATTCACCCGGCGGTTCCATCGACTTTTCCGATGGGCGCACGGTCGACAACCAACCGAATGAATCCATCAGCCAGGGCCGTTCTAGCCAGCTGTCGGCTGGCAAGATATAGTCCGCCAATTGTGCCGACGGCGTCATGAATTGTTCATGCGCTACGATCAGATCCTGGTTCATCATAGCCTCGATGATCAAAGGCATATTGGCATAGCTCATCATCGGATTGTTACCGAGGAAGAAGAACGCCTTGACTGGATAGGGACCCTGTCCCGCCATTGCGCGGAAGGTGGCCGAGGGTGTCGCCATGTGGCAACCCATCACCAGATTGGCATATTCCTGGCCCCAGACCTTTTTGGTCGGCCCACGGAAATGCTCCTGCGCGCGATAGGTGAAGGCCGGGTGCTGGTCCGATCCGAGCTGCTTGGCCTTTTGCGCGTCGGACAACACATGGTGCATTTCGATTGCGCTTTCATTGATCACTTTGGGGTTGAAGCCCTGCAGTGTTTCTCCGCCCGGCACATCGACATATCCGCAGATCGAACGCAGGATTGTCTGTAGTCGGATCGCCGAGGTGCTGTTGCGCTGCATATCGGTGATCGGGGTCCAGGGAATAATCGCCGGGCCTTGGGTGGCGTACATTCGCGCGGCCTTGGCTATCATGTCGGGATCACATCCGGTGAGTTTCGCAACGCGTTCGAGCGGAAACTCTTCAACCCGCCCGCGCAGCTCTTCAAATCCGACTGTCCATCGGGCGACGAAGTCTTTGTCATAAAGCTCTTCGTCGATAATCACCTTGAGCCAACCGAACATCATGGCAGCATCGCTGCCCGCCTTGAGCGGGAGCCAGATATCGGCGCGTTCGGCGCTGGAGCTCTTGCGCGGATCGGTGACGATCAGCTTGGCGCCGCGTGCCTGGGCCTTGCGGATCGATTCATAGATTGGCGTCCAGCTGTGCCTTCGTGGATTGTGCCCCATCAAGACGATGCAATTGGTGTTGGCGAAATCCCCCATCGGGAACCAACCATAGGTGAAACGATTGACCGCCGCGGTGTTGCCCGCGCACAGCGCGACGCCGCTGATCCAATTGGGCGAGCCGACATGATTCATCAATCTGCGCCCCAGCCCATGGTCGGTTCCGGTGTTCCATTGGCTGGTCGAGACCGCCCAAGCCTCTGGCCCATGCTCAGCGATGATCGCCTTTAGGCGCGCGCCGATATCTTCCATCGCCGCTTCCCAGCTGACCTCCTCCCACTCGCCCGATCCGCGCTCTCCAACCCGTTTGAGCGGTCGCATCAACCGATCGGGATTGGCCAGCCCCTTGGGTGCGACGATCCCTTTCATGCAGATATGGTCGCGGAAGATCGGATTGTCGGAGGACCGCACTCGCACAACCCGACCATTCTTGGATTCGGTAACCACGCTGCAGGCAATGTCGCAAGCCTGGCAGATCGCGCGCTTGGTGGTGACGCCTTCACGCGGCTTGCGCTCTATCGGGGTGGCGGCTGCGGCGGCGCGCGGATCAATCGGTGGAATGGCGGGCATATCTGGCTCTCCTCCGTGAGTCTCAACCTAGTTAGTCCAAAAATTGGACTTTGTCGAGCGTCTGTGCCAGAGGTCGCTATCGAGAGCACAGGAGTGAGCGATGAAATGGGATGAGATCAGCGAAACTCAGTGCTCGGTTGCGCGCAGCTCCGCGGTCCTTGGCGATCGCTGGACACTGTTGATCCTGAGCGATTGCTTTCTCGGGGTGAAGCGCTTCGATCTGTTTCAACAGCGGCTCGGGATTTCGCGCACCACTCTCACCACCAGGCTTACCCGCCTAGAAGAGCATGGCGTGCTGCAACGCGTGCAATATCAGAGCAATCCCGACCGGTTCGAATATCGCCTTACGTCCAAGGGGCTCGACCTGCATCCGGTTATCACCACAATCGTTGGCTGGGGAGACAGACACTATGCCGGCGATGCTGGCCCGCCGGTGATCCATCGCCACAGGGCTTGCGGGCATGACATGCACGCAGTGTTGACCTGCCCCGAATGCAACGAAGTGATTGGCCCGCGCGACATCGAAGCACGTACGCGTGAGGACCAGGCCGGTGTTCCAAAGGTTCTGCGCGGACCAGTGGCGGGCTAGACCGCCGCGCGCTCCAGCATTTGTGCAATCGCCCGCGCGCTGTCGGCACCCATTGCGGTGAGCTCTTGCTGCGAAGCGCCCGACTTGGCCCGCGCCGAAAAAGCCATCAGAGTGTTGGACGCGATCTGCGCAGCCAGTGCGATCTTCTGCTTGGGCGCATCGGGATAGGCGCATTCAATCCGCGCCTGCATCGCATGGTCGAGCTGCTCGATCGAGCCGAACAACCGCGCCTTGATTGCTGGCAGGTCAGCGCTGCCCGGCGCGGTACCATAGACCAGGCAGCCAGCGGCAATCCTCTCGTCACGGAAATAGATCGCCAGCATTTCAGCGTAAAACTCACCCAGCGCAGCCTCGAGCGGACCGTCCTGCAGCAGCGCGGGCACGGCGTTGGCTTCGACCTGCGAACCAAAGGCATCGATCGCCGCCATATACATCGCCAGCTTGTCCCCAAAGCTGCGATAGAGGCTCGGCCGGCTGAGCCCGGTGGCAGCGGACAGATCGTCGAGCGAGACCGCGGCAAAGCCCTTGGCGCGGAACAATTCGACCATGCTCTGCATCGCCGCCGCGCTGTCGATGCTGGGCGGACGCCCGCGCCGACGGGGAGGAGGATTGGAAGCCGCTTCGCTCATTTATGTACCATTTCGCATTTAAATATTGACTTGGTGCTACTTATGTTCGAAACGGTACAAAATTTCAAGCGGAAGGTCCCGATCATGCTCATTCAAGCGCTCGTCTATCCCCATTTCACCACGCTCGATCTGATCGGCGCGCTCCAGCCATTGGCGCAGATCCCCGGCGCGACAACCGAGGTGGTGGCGCGCGAAAAGGGTCCCAACCCGACCGATAGCGGCGCGACGATCCTGGCCGATGCAGACTTCGCCAGCGCCTCGAGTGCTCCCGACGTGATCTTGGTTCCGGGTGGTGGCACCCCCTCAATCGACGTGCTCGAAGACCAGGCGGTGATGGAGTTCCTCGCCCGGCAGGGCGCGCAGGCGAAGTGGATCGTGGCGGTCTGCACCGGCTCGCTGCTGCTCGGCAAGGCCGGCCTGCTCGAGGGCTATCGCGCGGCGAGCCATTGGGCGGTGATCGACACGCTCGACGCGTTCGGCGCGACCCCGATGCATGAGCGGGTGGTGATCGACCGCAATCGTTGCACTGGCGGCGGAGTCACCGCAGGAGTCGATATCGGGCTGACCGTGGCCGGCCTGCTGGCGGGCGAAGAGGCCGGGCGGATGATCGAACTGATCCTCGAATACAATCCCGCCCCGCCGTTCGGCAGCGGACACCCGAGCATTGCCGATACCGCCACTCTGGCGACAGCGCGCGCAGTGATGGAGCCAGTGATGTCGCTCGATCGGATCCGCGCGATTGCGGCGGCCTGAGCGGAATTTGGTCGGAAGCAGCAAAGGCATGACGATGGGGTGGATCAAGGACCTGGTGCAATGGTTCAACGATATGGGGACCTTGCCGCGCTCGATCCGGATCTGGGCGAGCCTTTACCCGCTGCCGCAGATGATCGGCGGAGTGATCTTCATCACGACCCTGCCCGGCGCGGCGATCCTGTTCGGCCGCGTGCTGTCTGGCATTGTCGCGAGCCGGGTGCACAAGGCCGCGCCCTTCTCCAAGCTGATGGGGCCGGTCGGCCATGCGCATTGGCTGCTGATTGTGCCCTATCTGGTGTGGGAAATTTCAGCGCAGAGCCATGCGGGCCCGCTGCATTGGTTCATGATCTATGTCGTCGCGACGACTGCGGTGAGCCTGGTGATCGACGCGGTCGAGCTGTGGACCTATTGGCGCAGGGGCCATGTCGAGTACCGGCGGTGATGGGCCTTCCTGCTACCGCCCGGCTGCCTGCAGACCGACCGCGGCATCGTGCAATCCAAGCGAAGCGGTCTGATGGAACTTGGCAGCATCGAGCGCCAGCTGAATCTTGACGATCTCCGCCCAATCGGTGTGCCATTGGGTCAGCCTTGCGTTGAGCTGCTCCAGCATGTCCTCGTCGGTCATGGTATGCATCTGTCCTTCGATCCGGCGGATCGCTTCGCGTGAGGCCTCGAGATAATCGGCCTGAAGCTGCTGCATCATATCCTCACGCCGCCCCAGATCCTGCTCCGACAGCAGCCGCAGCAGCGTCTCGCCAAAGGTCTTGTTGAGCGAGCTACCGGGAGCCAGCAGCGGCACCGCAAGCGACATCGCCTGGGCATAATGCTCGGCCGCCTTGGCGCCGTGGACAAAGCTTTCGTGAAACGCCTGGGCGGACAATGTGGTCATGATCTCTCTCGCGGTCTGCGTCCGGAAGTAAAGAGAATGCACCCAATGCGCGGCAGCAATGTGGCGGAGAAAATGAGGAGGGATAATGCGGCTCTCCCGGGCCGACGGTTAGCCCAATCTTGAGGCTTTGCGCCCATACTTGCGGGCATGGGCGACCTCATCCCCTTCCGCGACCGGGGGAAACGGCGGGCTTCGCGTTGGACCAGTCCTGACGCCTACCGCCGCTCCACCGCTGAACCGACAGTGCTGCCGCGCGGCAGACGTGGTGCACGCTGGTTTCCGATTGTGCTGGTGGCGCTGCCGCTGGCGATGGGGAGCGCGGTGTTCTTTGCGCCCAAGCTTGGCGACGGGATTGCGGCGGATGCAGCGGTGCCTGTGTCAGGATCCAAGCGGCAGGTGGTGGATCGCGAGAGCGCGCATTTCCCGATTTGCGATAGCGGCAAAAGGATCACCTGCGTCGTCGATGGCGACACGATCTGGTATCAGGGCACGAAGATCCGGCTGGCCGATATCGACACGCCCGAAGTGAGCAATCCCGGTTGTGCCCATGAAGCGCGGATGGGGCAGCGGGCGACACGGAAACTGCAAGCGCTGCTCAATCAGGGAAATTTCACCGTCGCGCGCAATCCAGAGGAGCGGGACAAAGACAACTACGGCCGCGCTTTGCGGCTGCTGACCCGCGATGGGCAGAGCCTTGGGTCAGAACTGATCGAAGCCGGCCTCGCGACCCGCTGGGGCGGACCGAGGGTGGAATGGTGTTGAGGGGGCTAGCCTCCCCTCAATCTGCGACGTCATCCCGGACTTGATCGGGATCAGGCTTCTCTCTGGCGAATGCTGAACGATGCCGCCCTAGACCCCGGATCAAGTCCGGGGTGACGATAAGATAATGCTGCTATTTTTTGCACAAAGCCGCCCATTTAGATGGAGGCCGACCGTGACTAATCTGTCAAATCAAAAATCTGAGTCCGAGAGTCTTGGACTGGAGAAGCCTCCGCGACCAAATTGCCTCAATATGTGCCTCGCTGAAGCGTTGAGTCGATGCCTCAGCTCGTCAGTGTCTTTTTGACTGAGATTCAGCCTGCCTGACTTCGATCCTTCAATCGACATCTCTACTTTTTCAGCGGCCCATTCAAGGTCAGCAAGGGCAGCTGGAGCAAGTCGTGCTGGAAGACGAGAACGCCTCAGGAGATGTCGAATTTCATGGATCGCTTCGTGCAAGTCGGCTGTAGGATCCGAACGCAACCCGTCTCGGAGGCCTTGTACTGTTTTGATCAAATCACCCAACGACAGATTGATCGAATTGAGGTCCGCTTCTGGCTCTGTTGGCTTCTCAGCATCTGAGCCTACATTTTCAGAAGTCGCGTCGGCAATCTGACTTTCTAATTGCGGCCATAGCGCTTCGAACGTTTTTTCGAGAGTGTCGTCCTTTATCGGGCTATCACCAGCGTTATTGATTGACTTGACAAGGCGAAGAAAATCTCTTTTTTCCAGACGGGTTGCTTGAAACTGGGACAGGGGTGGCCGCACCTTCGATACAGCGACTTCGATCAAGACCGGTGCAACGTTGGACTTTCCGACCATTTTCGAGAGTGCCCCAGCCTCGAACATGATCCATGGCGCATGTAGGTTGGCTTCGGTTAGCACAATGATCCCGAAACCACATTCTTCAAGCTTAGTCGCAATGTTGTCGGACCATCGAGCGCCCTTCTCAATGTCTTCCGACGATAAAAAAGGATCGACGCTTTGCAGGACTGTTGGCATCCACTCGTGGATATGCTGAGCAACCTTCTGCGAAAGCTGGCCCGACCAACTAATAAACAGGCTTGTCGTCATAAATCACTCCCCAAGCAAACTTTATGCAAAGTAAATCCTGCGGAAGCAACTCAATTGGAAATACCTTTTACTCCGCCGCTTGGACGCCCTCTTCGAAAAGTTCAGCGTCGCCTTCCTCAGCGCCCTCTTCTTCATTCGCGGCCTTGGCCTTCTGGCGCTTGTCGAATGAGCTCCAGACGTCGTTCCAATTGCCGGTGGTCGCGCCTTTCGAATATTCGGTCGCGCGGGTTTCGAAGAAGTTGGCATGCTCGACCCCGTTGAGCAGCGGCGCGAGCCACGGCAGCGGGTGCTCTTCAACCATGTAGATCGGCTGCAGGCCGAGCTGGTTGAGCCGCCAGTCGGCGATGTAGCGGATATATTTCTTGATCTCTTTCGCGGTCATGCCGTTGACCGGACCCATTTCGAAGGCGAGGTCGATGAAGGCGTCCTCCAGCCGGACGGTCTTCTGGCAGATGTCGATAATGTCTTCCTTGACCGCTTTGGTCAGGCAGTCGCGCTCCTCACAGAAAGTGTGGAACATCTTGATGATGCCTTCGCAATGGAGGCTTTCATCGCGGACCGACCATGAGACGATCTGGCCCATGCCCTTCATCTTGTTGAAGCGCGGGAAGTTCATCAGCATCGCGAAGCTCGCGAACAGCTGCAGCCCTTCGGTGAAGCCGCCGAACATCGCCAGGGTGCGGGCGATATCCTCATCGCTGTCGACCCCGAACTGGTGCATGTAATCGTGCTTGTCCTTCATTTCCTCATATTCGAGGAAAGCGGCATATTCGCTCTCGGGCATGCCGATCGTGTCGAGCAGGTGCGAGTAGGCGGCGATGTGGACCGTCTCCATATTGGAGAAGGCGGTCAGCATCATCTTGACTTCGGTCGGCTTGAACACCCGGCCATATTTGTCGTGATAGCAATCCTGCACTTCGACATCGGCCTGGGTAAAGAAACGGAAGATCTGAGTCAGCAGATTGCGCTCGGTCTCGGTGATCTTTTGCGCCCAATCGCGGCAATCTTCGCCGAGTGGAACCTCTTCCGGCATCCAGTGGATCTGCTGCTGGCGTTTCCAGAAATCGTAAGCCCAGGGGTATTCGAACGGCTTGTAGGTCTTACGGGCTTCTAGCAACGACATGTTGTGTTTCCTCTTTCTCGATCGGCCAACCCATATAGGGAATCAAACTACGAATTCGAAGGCAAGGCAGGATGATTCGGCGGGGATAAACCGTGCAAAATCTGAGTCGGGCCGAGTGGCAGCATAGCGCATTTCCACGACACTTGCAGGCGGCGCAATTTGCGAGGCTGCGTGACGCGCAAGTGTGGTCCGAAAATCGCCAGTTTCTAGAGCGCGTTGACCAGCAGGGTAAGCAGGCCAAGCACGACAAAGATCGCCACGACCAGGCTCACTGGTGAACGCAGCCCGCCAAAGAATTCGTGATCGAGCTCATTGAGCAGCGGGCCATATTCATGCTCCGCCGCCTCGCGCGCCGCGCGCTCTTCTTCGGTCTCATTGGCGCGCTTCCATCGACCCCAGGTCCAATCCAGCAGCGCCAATAGGCCGAAAAACCCCATGACGGCGTAGAAAGATCGATCGCTCAGCGCGAGATCGAACGCGATCAGGCCGACCACGAAGGGAAGAAAGTTAAAGACGAATGAGCGAAGACGCTCGGTCCAGTCATAGGGCTTTTCCGGCTCATACTGATCGAGCTCTTCAGTCTCGACCATGGCGTCGGCCTCGATCCGCTTCCGCAATTGCCGCCGCTGATGCCGTCGCCACAGCAGTGGCGCCTCAACCACCACCATCAGGGCGATGGTCCCGGCGATCAGCAGCCAGGTCTCATTGGTGATCTGATCTATCCAAGAGAACAGCTGATCCATCCACTCGCCCCTGTTGCGCTGTGTCCATCGCCGACCACCGAGAGCTTCGCTCCATTTCGGATCAGACTTACGCGAAACTACCCGATTGACGGGCTGAGAAAAAGCTTCGGAAAGTCAATTATTAAGCATTGATAGGCATAGTGCCTAACGCGTGGACGCGCCTGGCCTTGGCCCGGGGTGCCCCTGCGCGAGCATGGGATTGCAGAAAAAGGAACACATCGCCGCAATGAATATGGCCGCCGCCATACCCACGCAGTCGGAGCTCAATCTGGCTTTGCGCATGGCGCAGGCCGAAAAGCTCGACTATGCGGCGTGGCCACAGGTGCTGCGGCAGGCCTATGCCCGCGATCGGCGCAAGGCGACCATTAGTGAGTTGAAATATCATCAGATTGTCGGGCTGATCGTGGCCATGGCATCGGTGCTGCTCGATCTGGTCGCGGTGCCCGATCAGGTGATGCACGGCCTGGTGCTGCGAATGACGCTGATCATGCCGCCGGCGTTGATGGTGATCCTGTTCGCGCAACGGATGGAGCTGTGGCAGGTCAAATTCCTGACCGGTTTCACGCTGACCGCCTTCGGCTGCGTGGTGATGCACCTCGCGGCGCATGCCGATGCGGATTCGGCGATGCGTTACACTATGGCGATTTCGCTGCTGCTGGGCGGCGCGATGCTGATCCAGCCCTATAGCCCACGCGAGCTGGCGCTGTTCGGAACCGGCTTTGTTTGCTGCACCACACTGGCGGGGCAGTTTCCGACCGCCTTGCCGCCTTCCATGTTGATCGAGCACGCCGTTCTTGTCGCGCTGGTCGGAGGCGCGGGCTACGCGCTGGCGCAGCGCTTCTTCCGGCTTAAGGCACGCGAATATCTGGCCGAGCTGAGCCTGCGGGTGGCGCATGCCGAGCTTGAGCAAAGCAATTTGGTGCTGCGCGAATTGTCGGAAAGCGATGCCCTAACTGGCCTCGCCAATCGCCGCTCGTTCCGCAGCGCATTTCAGGAGATGTTTACAAGCTCGCAAGACGGCGATCAGAGTCAGGTGACTTTGATGATGATCGACCTCGACCATTTCAAACGGTTCAACGATCACCACGGACACCAGGCCGGCGACCGCGCGCTGCGAATGGTCGCGCGCTGTCTTGAGGAATGCTTTGAGCGGCAGGATGGGATCATCGCCCGTTTCGGCGGCGAGGAATTCATTGGCGCGGTGCGCAGCAAGACAATAGCCGATGCCGAGAAGCTGGCCGAGCGGATCCGCGCAAGGGTGCGCGGGGTAGCCATACCGGTGCGCGATCTCGATGAGCGACGCGTGACCTGCAGCATTGGCTTGGCCTCGACCACCAGTGGCGCCAAGGTCGATATGAGCCAGCTGATCGCCCGAGCAGACCGCGCGCTCTACCGCGCCAAGCAGACCGGGCGCGACATGGTGGTGGTGTCAGAGCGGATCGAACTGCGGGTCGATCGCCTGGCCGGCTGATCCTGACCTAGGAGCTGCGGCTTTTCGAGCCGAAGAAGCTCCCCCCGCCCAGCACGGTGATCCCGACGAAGAAACCGAAATCATACCATGCGCCGGTGTTGGGCACGGCATAGACCGCGATGTCTGGACTGAACAAGGAACCGATCCAGGCCCAGGGGAAAATAAATCCATGCCATAGGCCCCACCAGAAACCGGGCACTTCCGCACCCTGCGCCACTCCGGCATCGATCTGGTTGGCACAGGCCGACAGCAGCAGGGCAAGGCCGGCAGCGGTGAGAATTCGCAATGTCATATCAGGCTCCTGACTTTTGGGTGCCGCGCTATCTAGGGGCGGGCACTCGTTCGGGCTCGCCTTTGACGTGAACGCGGAACACGATTGCGCGCGCGCCTTCGGGCCCGCCAATCGGCTCATGCGCCGCGCCGGGGCGGATCACATGCGAATCTCCTGCCTTGAGTTCGATATCAGGCAAGCCCTCTTCGATATGAGTGGCACTGCCTTCGATAACATACACGAATTCCTCACCCGGATGGGTGTGCCGCGGAACTTGCGCGCCGGGCGGGATCACCACGTCGGAGACGATCACTTCGAGATTGTCGGCCTGTTCAAGATCGGTCCGCAGGATCAGATTGGAACCATTCGGCAGGTCGGGCAGTTGCGCGCGCGAGCCTTCGGTTGAAGCCTCGGCGACAGGTTCAGAATTCTGCGCCTGGCATGAGACCAGCAGCAACGCCGCGGCAGCAACTCCAGACCATTTCGCCATCGTCATCGTCATCGCTCCTATTGTGCAGCGGCGGATTCGGGCATCAGAACCAGGATCATGAACCATATCACCGGAATGAAGATCAGCCCGAACAGCATATAGAGCGGGCCCAGAAAGGCACCGCCGCGTTCCGGGCTGCGCTGCATCCGAATTCCGAACACGATCGCGCCGAGCGCGAGCAGTGTTCCCACTATTCCGATGATGGTTGTGACTGCCATCCGATCCCCCCGTTTCCCTAGGGGACTGTTATAGCGGCTATTTCCGGCAATGCGAAATTGAGCACGCCATAGGCCGCCAACGGGAAGATCAGAGACACCAATATCAGTACAGTGGCGACATTCTCCTTGAGGATCCCCCGATGGCTGAGTTGGCGGAACAGAATAGCCTCAATCACCCCGAGCACGAGCAAGGCCAGCGGGATGAGGATGCCAAGGGTCATGGCTGACCAATAACAATCGGCGCAGCAGCCAAAGCCACCGCGCCGATCTTCTTGGCTTGCGCCTTTTGTGCTGCGTGAAAGCTCACTGACAGCTCAGGCATTCCTCATAATCGGTCTGCTCGCCAGCGGTCGCGCTGAGTTCGATCTTCTGCGCGTCCGAAGTGTTGTCGGCTTCAACCCCGCCAGCAAAGCCAGCGCGCTGAACCGATTTCGAGCGGAGATAATAGAGCGACTTGATGCCCTTCTCCCACGCCTGGAAGTGCAGCATCATCAGATCCCATTTGTCGACATCAGCCGGGATGAACAGGTTGAGCGACTGCGCCTGATCGATATAGGGCGCGCGGTCGGCCGCGAATTCGAGCAGCCAGCGCTGATCGATTTCGAAGCTGGTCTTGAAGCTCGCCTTTTCCTCTTCGCTGAGGAAATCGAGATGCTGGACCGAACCGCCGCGTTCGAGGATCGAGTTCCAGACATTGGTCGAATTCTTCGACTTCTTGTCGAGCAGCTTCTCAAGATAGGGGTTCTTGACGATGAACGAACCCGACAGCGTCTTGTGGGTGTAGATGTTCGCCGGGATCGGCTCGATACAGGCGCTGGTGCCGCCGCAAATAATCGAGATCGACGCGGTCGGCGCGATCGCCATCTTGCAGCTGAAGCGCTCCATCGCACCCATCTCTGCAGCGTCCGGGCATGGTCCACGCTCTTGCGCCAGCAGCATTGATGCTTCCGAAGCCTTGGCCTGGATATGCTTGAACATCTTGAGGTTGAGCGCTTTCGCCATCGCGCTTTCAAAGCCCAGCCCCTTCGATTGCAGGAAGGAGTGGAAGCCCATCACGCCGAGACCAACCGAACGTTCGCGATCGGCCGAATATTTGGCGCGAGCCATCTCGTCCGGCGCGCGGTCGATATAATCCTGCAGGACATTGTCAAGGAAGCGCATGACGTCTTCGATGAATTGCTTGTCGCCATTCCACTCATCCCATTTCTCGAGATTGAGCGACGACAGGCAGCACACCGCGGTGCGATCCTGGCCGAGGTGGTCGATCCCGGTCGGCAGAGTGATTTCCGAACACAGGTTGGAGGTTGAGACTTTGAGGCCCAGCTCGCGATGGTGCTTGGGCATCATCCGGTTCACCGTATCGGCGAAGACGATATAGGGCTCACCCGTAGCCAGACGGGTTTCGACCAGCTTCTGGAATAGCGACCGCGCATCAACCGAGCCGCGCACTTCGCCGGTCTTGGGTGATTTGAGTTCAAACTCATCGCCATTGCGGACCGCTTCCATGAAGTCATCGGTCAGCAATACGCCGTGGTGCAGGTTGAGCGCCTTGCGGTTGAAGTCACCCGATGGCTTGCGGATCTCGAGGAACTCCTCGATCTCGGGGTGCGAGATATCGAGATAGCAGGCTGCCGAACCGCGCCGCAGCGAGCCTTGCGAAATCGCCAGGGTCAGCGAATCCATCACCCGCACGAAGGGAATGATGCCGCTGGTCTTGCCGTTGAGGCCAACCGGCTCTCCGATCCCGCGAACATTGCCCCAATAGGTACCAATGCCGCCGCCTTTGGAAGCGAGCCAGACATTCTCATTCCAGGTACCGACAATCCCGTCGAGGCTGTCGGAGACCGAATTGAGATAGCATGAGATCGGCAGGCCGCGACCGGTGCCGCCATTCGAGAGCACCGGCGTGGCCGGCATGAACCACAGATTCGAGACGTAATCATAGAGCCGCTGGGCATGCTCGGCATCGTCGGCGTAAGCATCCGCCACGCGCGCGAACAGATCTTGGTACTTCTCACCCGGCAGCAGATAGCGGTCGGTCAGGGTTTCCTTGCCGAACTCGGTCAGATTCTCATCGCGCGATTCGTCGATCTGCACGTCGAAACGGCGCGGATTGACGGTCTTGCTGTCAGGCGCAGCCGCGGTCTTGACCGCCTCCGCCACAGCACCCGCCAAAGCTTCGCCCGCTTTCGCGGCGATCAGCTCTTCGCTGCCCTTGTCCTGCGAATCCATTGTCACTGCCTTCTTGTCGCTTTCGGCGGTGCCGATCGCTTCACCCGTATCTGCGTCAGTCAGCACTTCAGCCGGCACATCTTCACTCGTCTTAAATTCCATTACTGCCCCGCGTGTCCCCCGAATCAGAACCGCTGGCAAGCACCAATGTTCCAATTCTGTTCTTTACCGACCAATCAACATCAAAGCCACAGACTTATCCGCTGAGAACTCAAAACCGGCCCCGGATTGGTCCCTTACAGAAGCGAATCCTTCCCCCTCCGCGCCCATCGGGGCTCGGGATGAATTCTCTAGGTTTGGGGGTCCTACCGTGACCGAACCACTAGATCATGAATCAGACCGCGAATCCGGTCAACGGCTGATTAACCATGAAATCGCACCCAAACCGCTTCAAAGCTCATGTTGCAGTGCAGCGACGCGTGGAGAAAGCTTGAGTCGCGGATTGCGCAAGAGTCAAAATGAATCTGTGAAGAAAAATTTGGTGATTGAATCATGTGAATCAATCCTTGAATCTTTCCACAAGGGGCTGGAAATTTTGTTGCGGATTTGCGTTCGGGATGAATCAAGGGGCAATCACACAATGAACCGCATGCTTGATCAGGCAATCGACTTTGGCGACCGCTATCGCAAAGCGATCGACATTGCCGGTGGCGTGTGGCTGGCCTTCACCAGTGCGGCCTACATCCCATTCCTGCCGATCCCGACCATCCCCTATGTCACGGACAGCAATTCGTGGATGCTGGCAGCAATCTGGAATGGTGGATGGTGTGGCTTTGCGCACCCGACACTGCAGCGCCGCCGTGTGGCACGCGAAGCAGAAGCCGATGCTGAGAATGAAGCGCCGAATCACACAGCCGATTAGGCCGCGACGCTCTCCTTACCGCTCACACTCGCGGTGAATTCGCCGATGTGGTCCGCCACCGGATTGATCAGGTCAAGCGGAATGTCGTGGCCCCAGCCGGGAATGGTGATCAGCTTGGCTCCGGGAATATGCGCGGCGGTGTCCTTGCCACCCTCGAGCTTGACCAGCGGATCGTCCTCGCCATGCAATACCAGCGTCGGCGTGGTGACATGCGCCAGGCGCGCGCGGCGATCACCGTCGTCGATGATCGCGGCCAGCTGGCGCGGCAGGCCCGGCGGGTAGACGCTGCGCCGAATCGCCTTGAGCACACGCTCACGTTGTCGCTGCGGATCAGCCGGGAAGCCCGGGCTGCCAATGTTCTTCTGAATATTGATGCCGTGCGCGACGAGGTCTTCCTCTTCCATCGATTTGAGCGGCGCGATCAGGGCATTCATCGCGTGCTTTTCTGCCTGTGGCAGCCGAGGATTGCCGGTGGTCGACATGATCGAGGTGATCGAATGCAGCTTATGTGGATGATTGACCCCCATCAGCTGGACGATCATCCCGCCCATCGAGGCGCCGACGACATGCGCCTTCTCGATCTCCAGCGCGTTGAGCAGGCCGATCCCGTCATCGGCCATATCGGTCAGCGTGTAGGGCACGCGAGCCGGCCAACCGATCATCTTGCGCAGCACCTGCATCTTGAGGCCGGGCGCTTGCGCGCCCTCCATCTTCTGGCTCAAGCCGATGTCACGATTGTCATACCGGATCACGCGATAGCCCTTGGCGACCAGCGCTGCGACGAACTCTTCCGGCCACAGCACCATCTGCGCGCCGAGCCCCATCACCAGCAGGATCGTCTCATGCGAGGGATCGCCGCTCTCTTCGTAAAACAGTTCAATTCCGGTGTTGGGTGTAGTGATAGTCGGCATGGTCTCTCGCAACGGTTCTTTTCGGAAGCTCTTCCATATCGCCTTCGAACAAAGCTGCAAGCTGGCCGTGCCGCACCGCGCCGCGCCATTGCCTGCCTATAGGGACTGACAGCAGGGTCTGGCGCGACGCGAGCGCCCCACCTCGCGAGGAGATCAGCCATGCGAGGCGGGGGGTCACAAGAGTGGTTCTATCCTCCGAGCAGCACCGTGTTGGCGTCCGGGCTGACCAACGCGAAGCGGGTGTTATCGGGGCGGTTCAGCTCCGCCGCCAATTGCTCATGCTGATCAGTATTGTCGGCAAAGATTATATTGGCGAGGAAGCGCGCGCCTTGCGGATTGCTGAGCGGAATATCGTTGAGCGTGCCAAGCCGACGAACAGCATAGCGAGCGGCACGCTTGGCGGCTCTATTGCCATTGCCGCCGACCACTTCGACATTGTCGGCCTTGCCGCGCTCATCAAGCGTGAAGCGCACTTGGACGATCGAGCTCTTGATGGTGGTTGCGGCGGGGAGCGGCGCCCCCCGCAGGGCGCGGTTGAGGTCTTGGGTGGTTTCCTTCTGCCACTGTGTCATCGCGGCTTCGGACTGCACCACAAATCCCGTCTGAGTCTCGCCCGCTGCAACCGGGGCGGAAAGGGGTAGGGTGAGGGCGGCTCCAAGCAGAGCCGCGGTTGCGCTTTTGCCAAGCAGTTTCATCTGATCATCCTCCAAATTCATCACATGGAAGATCGATCGCAAGGACCGGTAGCGCCGAGCACCAGTCCCTATCCTCGTGCATTGGCTCTATTGGTCGATCTGGTGCAGCGGGATCGCATCAGACGGGGCGATCCAAGCGGCCCGCTGCATCAAGAAGCAAACTGGCAGATCGACATTTTATTGCGAGCGCAGCTCGATCAGTGGCATTATCATTCGCCAAAACACCGCTTGGCGCATACAAACTGCCGCCCTGAACCGACGAACTGCATTTGACCACTAGTCAGCGCGCCATTCTGGACCATAGATCGTAAAACCGCGATTCTCGAGCTGATCGAGCACGCCCTCGCTTTCCGCGAGCACTCGCAGTGGCACGACAGCCAGCGACACGCCGTCACTCTGCGCCGCCTGTTCGATCATGCCGACCCATTGCGCGCGAATGTCCTCACCCAATTCGGCATCGGCCCAAGGCCAACACCGTCCAAGGGCGATCTCCAGCGGATTGTCCATCACGGCGGGCACATCAAACCTGCGCCAGTCAGCCCCACGTTTGGCGATGATCGACTGGCCTGCCTCGGTCGCACTCATCGCGGCCTCCAGGCAGGGAATATGGCTCTCGGGCGGTGCTGCGGCGAGATCGTCGAGCAGATCCTCGCCGCGGAATCGTTCGGGCCGAAGGATTGGGATATCGGCCTTACGCGCTGCCTTCTTGACCACATCGGTCGCATCGTCGGTCGTCTCATCATCAAAATCGAGCCGACGTGCCAGCAGATCGAATGCGGTCATCAGAAAGCTGCCACGGTCATAATCGCGGTCATACTTGAGCTCGAGCGCGGCGAGGCGTGCGCGCTGATCCGGGTCGAGATAATCGCTCGCTACCGATTTATCTGGCAGCTTGGTGAAGCGCCCGCCGCGAAAGATCAGGCGCAGGACATCGCCGGGAGAGAATTTGGGCCGCGCCCGAATGATCGCGCGTTGCGCTTCTGAGGTCGCTTCCTTGAGGCGATCGGGCTGCCACGGGGTCGATTTGGGCACCGCGCGAATCTCACCCACCAGGATGATCGTTCCGCTGATGGTATCGATCGTCCACATCGGCGCGCCAGAGCGCTGCGCGGTGACGACGATCTCATTGAAATGCGTTGACTCGGTCTGAGCGAGAGTGGGGGCAGCAAGGGCGAGCACAGCAAGCGCTGCGAAAAGGGATCGGCGAGTCATGGCACCAGCACGGTATCGCGCGGTTCCTGACTCTCATCTGTCTCGGGATAGTCCAAAGTGTAATGCAGTCCGCGGCTCTCATGCCGATCCAGCGCCGAGCTTACGATCAATTCGGCCGCCTGCAGCAGGTTGCGCAGCTCGATCAGATCTGTGGTGACGACGAAGCTGCCATAATAATCTTCGACCTCTTGCTTGAGCAGCGCGATCCGATTGGCCGCGCGCTCAAGCCTTTTGGTGGTGCGGACGATCCCGACATAGTTCCACATGAAGCGGCGGATCTCGGTCCAGTTCTGCTTGATCACCACCTCTTCATCGGAATCGGTCACCCGGCTTTCGTCCCACTCGCGGATCGACGGAGGTTCATCGAGCTGGTCCCACATCGCCAGAATATCGCTCGCCGCTGCCTCGCCAAAGACAAAACATTCGAGCAGCGAGTTTGACGCCAGGCGATTGGCTCCGTGCAAGCCACTCTCGGTGCATTCGCCCGCCGCCCACAGGCCGGGGAGGTCGGTCCGAGCGAACAGATCGACCACCACGCCGCCGCAAGTATAATGCTGCGCCGGGACCACCGGGATCGGTTGCTTGGTCATGTCGATCCCTAGGCCAGACAGCTTCTCGTCAATCGTCGGAAAATGCTCACGCACGAAGTCAGCAGGCTGATGGCTTATGTCGAGATGGACATAGTCCAAGCCGAATCGCTTGATTTGATCATCGATCGCACGGGCGACGACATCGCGCGGGGCAAGCTCCATCCGTTCCGGATCATAGTCGGCCATGAAGCGGTGCCCGGTTTCGGGATGGAGCAAATGTCCGCCCTCGCCGCGCACAGCTTCGGTGATCAGGAAATTCTTGACCTCAAGATTGTAAAGACAGGTCGGGTGGAACTGCATCATCTCCATGTTGGAGACCCGCGCTCCGGCCCGCCAAGCCATGGCAATGCCATCGCCGGTGGCGCCGCGCGGCGCGGTCGAGAACAGATAGCAACGTCCCGCTCCGCCTGCGGCGAGCACCGTGGCCCGGGCGACGAATTTCTCAACCCGTCCGGTCTCTTCATTGAGCGCGTACACCCCCCAGACATGGCCCGCTCCGGAGAATTTCTCGCGGTGGCGATCGGTGATGAAATCGATACAGGTCCGGCCGCCGAGCATGGTGATATTGGGATTGGCTTCCGAGGCCTTGAGCAGCGCTTCTTGAACAGCCCAGCCGGTCGCGTCATCGACGTGGACGATCCGGCGGTGCGAATGCCCGCCTTCACGGGTCAGATGAAGCGCTTCTTCATCGCGATTGAACGGCACACCCAATTCGCACAGGCGATCAATGCTTGCGGGAGCCCGCTCGATAACGAATTCGACCGTTTCGCGATCATTCAAGCCCGCGCCCGCAACCATCGTATCGCGGACGTGGTTCTGAAAGGTATCGCCGGCGTCAAGCACTGCCGCGATCCCACCCTGCGCCCAGGCTGTCGATCCGCCAGTCAGCGAGCCCTTGGCCAGAACCAGGACGCGCTTGGTCTCGGCCAAGGCAAGGGCTGCGGTCAGGCCCGCCGCGCCCGAGCCAATCACGATGACGTCAAAATTGTCCGATTCAGGATGTGTTTCGGCCATGCCGACGCCATGGCGCGCATTCGCCCACGGGGCAAGGGTCAGCACAATTGTTACCCTGTCAGCGCAAAACGGTAACCACCAGGATCAACGCAAGGTTAGCCTTGGGGGCACAGATTGGATGCGATCGATTGAAAACTCGCCGAGGTGCCGATCCATGTCCATTTCGCAGACCATTCTGTGCCGCTTCAATCGCCACCAACCGATCCGTCGTCAGGTCGTGTGGGCTGGCATGACCTATGTCGGCACATGCAAACACTGCGGCGCCGCGATACGACGCAAATCGCATGGCAAGTGGCGCCTTGATCCGGTTGCGATGTCTAGAGTGTCCTAGGCCGCCGAGCTGGTTAGCTGAACGAAGACATCCTCAAGATCCGCTTCGCGCGTGGTCACATCTTCGATCGTATGGCCGTGCTGTTGGACCAGAGCCAGGACCTGACCGGCATTGAGTGCATCGCGATTGTAGGTGATCTCTAGCGTTCGTGGATCGAGCAGCTCGCATCCGATGAAGACATCTTCCGTGGGCAATGCAGCGATATCCTGATCGACCTGGACGCGAACGATCTTCTCCCGCGCCATCTCCACCAACTCACGGGTCGGCTTGTTGGCAATCAGCTCGCCATGGTTGATGATTGCAATCTGGTCGCACAATTCTTCGGCCTCTTCGAGGTAATGCGTGGTCAGTACAACGGTGACCCCCTCGCGGTTGAGTTGGCTTACCAGATCCCACAATTGCCGGCGCAATTCGACATCAACTCCAGCGGTCGGCTCGTCGAGGACGAGGATCGGCGGCGAATGCACCATCGCCTTGGCAACCAGCAGCCGCCGCTTCATACCGCCCGACAGAGTGCGTGCATAGGCATCGCGCTTATCCGCGAGGCGGACCGCCTCAAGCAATTCTTCGCTCCGCCGGTCCTTGGTCGGAATGCCATAGAATCCGCCCTGATTCTGAAGCACTTCAAATGGCGTAAAGAAGGGATCGAACACGATCTCCTGCGGTACGATTCCGATCGCTCGACTGGCATTGCGGCGATGCTGGTCGATGTCGAAACCCCAGATCTGCGCGCTGCCCGAGCTCTTGTTTACTAAGCCGGCGAGAATATTGATCAGCGTCGACTTGCCCGCACCATTGGGGCCAAGCAGGCCAAAGATTGATCCCTGAGGAACGTCAAAGCTAACGCCTTTGAGCGCCAGTTTGCCTTCCGCGTCAGCGCCTTTGGCACCTTTGGGCGGAGCGTAGCGCTTGACCAGATTGTCTATTCGAATTGCCGGCGCATGGGTCATGCAGTCAGCCATAGCGGCGGATCGCGTTAGCGCAAGCGCGGTCCTGTTAGGGCGAACTTAACCAAACTTCATAGCGATAAATTGCGGCGAGGACCGTAAACAGCGCGCCATGGGTAGAGCGACCACACTCCCACAGCGTGCAAACCGCGCCACTGCCAGCCTGGCCTTGGCTGCGGCATTGCTGTGCGCCGCGCCGGCACAAGCACAGGATAGCGAGACCGCGACCGCTTCGGCGTCACTGGTCCAGGATCTTACGCTGACCAAGACCCGTGATCTCGACTTTGGCGACATTGTCGTGCCCAACAGCGGGCGTCTTGACATGACTGCCGAGGCAGATGCCACTTGCACCACCAACAATGGGTTGGTCCATTTGGGGCTTTGCCAAACAGCGGCATTCGAAGGAACCGCAACCCAGGGTTTTCAATTGGCGATCACCGTGCCCAATCGCCGTCGCTTCAACATCACCGGGCCGGGCCGTCCGCTGCGCGTCCGTCGGGTGACAGTCGGTGATGTAACCGGCCTGCAGTTCCAAGGTCGCAGCAGCAATGTCTATAATTACACAGTCAATGCCGCGGATGGCGCCTTCGCCTTTCACATCGGTGCGCGTCTGCTGTTTCGGAACAATCAGGCCCCCGGCGTTTACAACGGTACATTCAATATCACGGCTGAATATCAATAAACTCAGTAGCTTGCATGGGATTTCCTTACCGTCTCGTTAACCACGAGCCGTAGGCATAGACATACTCCAACACAGCTAAGGCAATCGTGATGGCAGACCACACCATCTCGGACCAGCGACGCTTCAAAGCGTCCCTCTCGCGTTGTGCATTGAGTGCAGCGCTATTGGCTTCTGCCTGCCCGGCCATCGCCCAAGACGGAACTGCAACCACTTTCGCTACAGTTCGGGGCGAGACTCGCATCACAAAGCTTGGCGATCTGTCTTTCGGAACGATCTTGCCGGGCGACAGCGGCGGCACGGTGGTGATCGCGAACAATGGCGATCGCACGGTTACCGGGTCAGTTATCGCTATGGGCGGAACGCCTCAGGCGGCTTCGTTCAACATCACACGGCGGTTCCTGCTCGACTACCCAAGTTATGAGGGGCCAACTTCGAGCGATACGATTGTGCTCACCAGCCTCTCGAATCCGGCGCATACAATGACTTTGAGGAACTTCACCACCGACTTCAACCGAACCGGATTCTTCGGTCTGCCAGCCTATTTCTTCACCACCTCTTATAACTTCAGGGTTGGAGGCACGCTCGATGTTGCCGCCAGCCAGCCAGCTGGAAATTATCGCGGCTCGTTCACCGTGACGATCGATTACGACTGATTAAACCCCTCAGCACGCTTGAGCCCTGCCGCGCCATATTATAATGGCTCGGTCATGAGCATCGCACCACCCGAGACCATATTCGTCGAAACCCGCCGCGTCAGCTGTGACGGAGCCAGCGCGATCCGCGGCGGCCGAGGCTATCGCCCCGCCGCTCTGGGTCACCCCAAGGTCTATCTTGAGATTGATGAGCATGGCTATGTCGATTGTGGCTATTGCGACCGGCGTTTCGTCCTGAAGGGCGGACCAGCCGATGGCGCCAATCAGGCCGAGCTGCCCGACATTGCCGAAGGCAATGACCCGGGGCACCGCTGAACCAAATCACGTGGTTTAAAACTAATGTTAACCGCTGGTTATTAAGACCCGCACCACCACAGTTTGGGGCGGCTTAGATGGTTAGTTTCAAGCGGGCATTGACCAGCCTGCTTTCACTTCTGCTTTTCGCGACGATACCCGGCGTAGCTTTCGCGCAGGCCAACAGTGCGGAGACAACGGTGTTCGTGGTAACGCCGCTCAGCTTCGTCAAGGAGCGCGATCTCAACTTCGGCCGGATCATCGTCGGAGACACCGCAGGCACGGTCTCGATGGATACTGCCGGGGCGGTGACCACCACAGGTGGAATCGTCCAGGTCGATGGGACCCAGCAGACCGCGCGATTCTGGGGCTATGGCTCGTTCAACCAGCGTGTGCTGATCAATATTGACGCCAACAGCTACTTGCTGACTCGCCAGGGCGGCGCAGAGACCATGACGCTTGATCAGGTTGCGATCGGCAGTCGCCCACCGATCATCATCACCACCAATCCGCGCCGCTTTCGGATCGCCAATCCCGATGGCTATTTTGCCTTTACCATCGTCGGTCGGTTGAATGTCGGTGCCAATCAGGCTCCCGGTATCTATGAGGGCGAATTCGCCATCACACTCGAATATCAGTGAGCCGAATATCAGTCAGCTTGTGGTCGGCGGCATTAACCGCCACAGTCAGCACGCGTTAAGTTACGATCTGCAGATTGGTCGTGCTTACCTGAGGAGAACGCTGATGAGTCGACTGTCCAAAAGTTTCGCCCTCGCCGCTGCAACCACCGCTGCCGGCCTTGCCTTCGCTGCTGTGCCTGCCGCTGCGGATGAGGAATTGTCCGAAGGCGAGCAGAAGCTCGAGAAGATCCTTGAAGGGCGCGTAGCGGGCGAGCCGCAGCGCTGTATTCGCGATTTCCCGAGCAGCCGGATGCAGGTGATTGACGACACGGCGATTGTCTATGGCCGCGGCAAGACCGTCTATGTCCAGCGCACCCGCAACCCCGAAGACATTGACCGGGACGATGTCCTGGTGGTCCGCAAGTTTGGCACCACGCAATTGTGCAGGCTCGACATCGTCAACAAGGTTGATCGCTTGAGCGGCATGTTCTCTGGCAGCATCTTCTTCGAAGATTTTGTGCCTTACACCCGCGCCGAAAAGGCCGAGGAAAACGAAACCTAAGCATATCGCTCTTGAAACAAAACAGCCCGCCTCAGCATTGCGCTGGGCGGGCTTTTTTGCCGCCTGAGGCAGATCGAATTTAGGCTGCCATCTGGCCCTGCATCCGGCCCAGAATCGCCTCAGCCTCATTCATGATGCTGTCCATCAGTTCCTGACAGGTCGGGATATCGTTGATCAGCCCGGCGACCATGCCACAGCTCCACGCACCCTTGTCCATCTCGCCTTCCATCATGATCGACGGATAGACCCCGGCGACTTCGCCGATGATGTCTTCGAACTTGATGTCATCGCCGAGCCGCTTTTCCTTTTCGAGCAGCCGCTCGACCGCTTCATTGGTCAGCACACGCTCAGTGTTGCGCAAGGGGCGCATGACCAGTCTTGTGTCGAGCTCGGACGCGGCGACGATCGCCTTCTTCACATTCTCGTGCACCGGTGCTTCCTTGGTCGCGATGAAGCGTGTGCCCATGTTCATGCCCTGCGCACCCATGGCGAGCGAAGCCACCAGGCTGCGGCCGTCGGCCATGCCACCTGAGGAAACGAACGGGATCTCAAGTTCGTCCGCAGCGCGCGGCAGGAGGATGAAGTTCGGGATATCATCTTCACCAGGGTGGCCGCCGCATTCGAAGCCATCGACCGAAACAGCGTCACAACCGATGTCCTGAGCCTTCAGTGAGTGACGCACGCTGGTGCATTTGTGGATCACCTTGATCCCGGCATCCTTGAGCGGGCCGAGCAATTCGACCGGATTGCGGCCAGCGGTTTCTACCACTTTGACCCCGCCATCGATCACCGCCTTGACCAGGCCGGGATAGTCCGGTGGGGTCAGCGTCGGGAGGATCGTCAGGTTCACGCCAAACGGCTTGTCGGTCATGTCCTTGCAGCGCGCGATCTCATTGGCGAGCTTTTCCGGCGTGCCCTGGGTCAGACCGGTGATGATGCCGAGGCCGCCCGCGTTGGACACTGCCGCTGCCATTTCTGCGAAGCCGACATAATGCATCCCGCCCTGGATGATCGGATGCTCGATGCCGAACATTTCGGTGATGGCTGTTTTCATGATGAATTCTCTCCCAGTGAGTCTGTGTTTGCGGGCAGAGATTGCGCACAATGGCCACGCTTGCAAGCGCGCTTTTGCGAGGCGTCGAAGCCGTAGCGTCAGGCTGATGCTAGTCTTGAGAGGTCGCCAGAATCTGCCGAGTGCTCAGCCGGGTTACGCCGTCGTATTGCGCCAATGCATCACGCAAATCGGACAATTGCTGGGCACTATCGCATTCGCAATAGACCAGCGCATCGATGTCGCCAGACAGACAATAGACCGCTTCGACCCCTTCCAAGTCCTTCATCTCGATCACCAGCCGCGATTGAGCCGCCGCGGTTTCGAACTGGATTGAGACGAAGGCACGGACAGGTGGAAGCGCGTCGCGCGCCAGCATTGCCGTATACCCTTTGATCGCGCCGATCTCTTCCAGTTTGGCAACCCGGTCGTGGGTCGCACTGCGTGAGAGATCGATCTCGCGTGCGAGAGCAACAAGACTGGCCCGCGAGTTCTTCCGCAGGGCGCGCAGCAGAATACGGTCTTTCTGGTCGAGATCGAAAATTTGTACCTCCTGCGCTTCGGCATTGCCAGCACCGGACAGTTTCCGGTTTCACCGACGTCTTGCTGGTAGATAACAGCCGGCGCGCAACCATACCATTGTTGTCCTATCCAAGGAGGCAATCATGGAATTTGCGACCTTCGTACTGTTTGCAGTCACCACCTTCATCGTTGTGATCACCCCCGGACCTGCTGCACTGACAATTGCGAGCCAAGCCTCGGGCAATGGCATTATGCGGACCCAGGCCGGAATCGCGGGCGTGGCTTCTGCCAATGTGGTGTTTTTCGTGCTCTCGGCGACCGGCATCTCCGCATCGATAATTGCATCAGAGACTCTGTTCACGGCGATCAAATGGTTTGGAGTGCTGTACCTTTGCTATCTTGGTTTGAGTGCGATCTTCAGCTCAGCGGGCGGGTTGCAGCTGGGCCAAGGCCGACCGACCCGAGCTCGCCAGCTGTATGCGAAAGGGTTCCTGGTTGAATTCGCCAATCCCAAGGCGCTGCTCTATTTCGCTGCGATCCTTCCGCAATTCCTCGACCCCAAAGCGCCGATCCTGCAGCAATTCCTGATCATGGGCGCGGTGACGCTGGTGTTCGATTTCATCGCCTACACAGCCTATGCCATGGTCGGCGACCGGATCGCGAAGTCGGGCGTCAAACCGGCAATCGTGCGCTGGTTCAACCGCGCGGCCGGGGGAGCACTGCTGTTCGCCGCCTTCAAGATGGCCCGCGTGACCAGCTAGGGGTTGGCGGTCGTGCAATCAGGGGCAGCGGGGCAGCCTTGGCATTGCGGCGCCCTGGGTCGGCAAAAGGTCTGGCCCAGCTTCTTGAGCAGCAAATGATGCTCATCCATATCCTCGGCTGACCATTCGCTTGGGAGGATCGGCATCAAGGCGTCGAAAGTCTTTGCGGTATCAGCCTTGGGCGGGACAATCCCCATTCGCTGCATGATCCGGCGATGATGTCCGTCGATCACCATCGCCTTGCGATTGAAACTCGAGGCATTCATCACCCCCGCGCTGTTTTTGCGCGCCACTCCGGGAAGCTGTTCGAGCCAGGCTATCGCCTCTTCGGTAGAGAGCGCTTCGATATGCGAGAGGTCGACGGAGCCGCGCTCGGCGATAATAGCGTTGAGGCAGCGACTGAGCCGCTCAGCCGCGACCGAAGGGAAACTCTGGCGCTTAAGCCGCGCTTCGAGCTGATCGATCGACACCTGGGCAACTGCTTCCCAGCTTCCGAAATCGGCCAGCAGGCCATCGGTTGAAGCGTTCGAGGCAGCGGTCTTGGTCTGCGCACCGATAACCCCATGGACCAGCACCCAGACCGGGTCTCGTCGCTTTTCGGGCGGGCGGATGATCCGATCAAACCGCGCGATCAGCGCCGCCTGCAACCGGCGCAGCGCCTCGGTGCGAGGGTCAGAGCCAAGGTCGAGCTCCATCGCCGACCTCAGGCTTTATTGCTCAAATGCGATCGCGAAGGTCACCGGAGTCACGGGCGTGATCGAGGGCAGACCGGCGAGTTCCTGCAGCTGCGCCAAGCCATCGCTCAAACCATAGCTGTCGGTGTTGATGATCACCGGATCAGTACTCACCGCCAAGACCCGGTTTTCAGCGGTGCGGGTGACCGAAAGCTCAGTCGCGATGGCGCGTTCGACACCGGCCAGACTGAGCGTCGCTTCGAGCGGATAGTTCACACTCGCACCCACGGCGAGAGTGCTGAAAGCGGCCGGATCCACCTGCGCGGTGACGGTTGCGGTCGGGTTTTCGACCACGTTGAAGAACACTTCGCGCATCCGCTCGTTGCGGATGTCGATCCCGGTGCTGACCGAGGCCAGTTCGATTTCGATGGTCGCTGCGCCCTCAGCCGTGACCGATCCGGACAGGCTGGTGAATTCATTGATCTCGGCAATCTCATCCGCTTTGACGGTGACATAGGACAGATGCGAGGCCTGGCTATCAACGGTCCAGGCACCCGCCAGCGGTGGCGCCTCAGCCGGGCCCTGCGAGCAACCCGCGATCGACAGAGCCAGAGATGCAACAAAGATGCGGGGAGCGATGGCCATCGGAATTCCTCTGATACTATTCGGTGATCTGAGTAACAAAACTCATTTTATTGCCGTCTGGATCCCGAGCATAGGCTCCGTAGAAGTCAGGCCCATAGAGCGGGCGCGGACCAGGTGCACCTTCATCGCTTCCACCATTGGCCAGAGCAACCTTGTGCGCTGCGTCTACGATCTCGGGGCTAGCGACATCGAATCCCGCTGTGTGGCCATTGCCGGGATTGGCTGTCTCTCCATTCTGGGGCTTGCCGACCCAGACGCAGAAGCCATCGGGGAACTGATAGCAACGGGTAAAACCCTCGTAATCATGGGCCACCTTGGCGCCCAGCGTTTCCATCACCGCATCATAATAGCGGTGGGAGCGCTCAAGATCGTTTGATCCAAGGGTGATGTACTTTTGAGTCATGGTCTCACTCCCATTCGATCGTGCCCGGTGGCTTGGAGGTATAATCATACACCACGCGGTTGATTCCCTGGACTTCGTTAACGATCCTTGTGGCGACCTGAGTAAGGAAGCTGGCGTCGAACGGATAGACATCGGCGGTCATCCCGTCGGTCGAGGTGACCGCGCGCAGGCCGCAAACGCTGTCATAGGTCCGGCCATCGCCCATCACGCCGACCGTCTTGACTGGCAGCAGCACCGCGAATGCCTGCCAGATCGCGTCATATAGCCCGGCGTTGCGAATCTCTTCGAGATAGATCGCATCGGCCTTGCGCAGGATGTCGCAGCGCTCCTTGGTCACCTCGCCCGGGATCCGGATCGCCAGACCAGGACCGGGGAAGGGGTGACGACCGACAAAGATGTCGGGCAGGCCCAGCTCGCGGCCGAGCGCGCGAACTTCGTCCTTGAACAGCTCGCGCAGAGGTTCGACCAGCTCCATATTCATCCGTTCGGGCAGGCCGCCGACATTGTGGTGGCTCTTGATCGTGACGCTTGGCCCCCCGGTGAAGCTGACGCTCTCGATCACATCGGGATAGAGCGTGCCTTGAGCAAGGAAGTCGGCGCCGCCAATCTTATTCGCCTCAGCCTCGAACACGTTGATGAATTCGCCGCCGATGAACTTGCGCTTCTTTTCCGGGTCGGTTTGACCCGCAAGCCCGGACAGGAACCGCTCTTCGGCGTCCACCACCACGAGCGGGATGTTGTAGTGATCGCGGAACATGGTTTCGACCTGCTCGCGCTCATTGAGGCGCAGGAGACCGTGGTCAACGAAGACGCAGGTCAGCTGATCGCCAATCGCTTCGTGGATCAGGATCGCCGCGACCGAGGAATCGACCCCACCTGAGAGGCCGCAAATAACCTTGCCATCGCCGACCTGCTCGCGGATCTCGCGGATCTTGGTTTCGCGATAGGCTGCCATGGTCCAGTCGCCTTTGAGACCGCAGACCTTCTTGACGAAATTGGCGAGCAATTTGCCGCCATCAGGCGTGTGCACTACCTCGGGGTGGAACTGAGTGCCATAGAACTGCCGTTCTTCATCAGCGATCACCGCAAAGGGCGCGCCGTCGCTGGTCGCAACAATCTCAAACCCTGGAGCGAACTTGGTGACCTTGTCGCCATGGCTCATCCAGACCTGGTGTCGCTCCCCGACCTTCCACAGCCCGTCGAACAGCGCGCAGTCCTTGGTGACCGTCAGATAGGCGCGGCCGAATTCACCGCCTTCGCCGGTTTCATGCCCTGGGCGAACCTCGCCGCCAAGCTGATGCGACATGACCTGCTGACCATAGCAGATGCCCAGAATTGGCACGCCGGCCTGGAATAGCTTCTCAGGCGCTCGCGGGCTGCCTTCCTCGGTGACACCGGCCGGCGATCCTGACAGGATGATGCCTTTGGGCTGCATCCGATCAAACGCGGCTTCTGCGGCGCTGAAGGGGGCGATCTCGGAATAGACGCCCGCTTCGCGCACGCGGCGCGCAATCAGCTGGGTCACTTGGCTGCCGAAATCGACGATCAAAATGGAATCGGGAAGAAGTGCTGGGTCCATTGCGGGGAGTTAGGTGGGCGACGCCAACCTGTCCAGAGGAGCGCGCGGGCTATGCGCAACGAGAGGATGGGTTCCCAATAAATCGCACAAATTTGCTTGCAAAGTTGGGAACCAAAGTGACGCTTTTCGCATTTGCACAATTCTCTTGTGCATTGCACCAGAGCTGGAAACAACAATTCAAAAACAAAGAGAGGAAGCCGATTGAGGCACACGCCCAATTACGGAGTTCTAACAATGCGTTTCACCATCCCCCTTATCGCCCTGGCCGCCGTGGCTGCCCCGCTCAACGCAGCACTGCCTGCAGCAGTAGAGGAAGTCGTCGACGTTCGCATCGACATCACCGGCCTCGATCTTTCGAGCGCTGCCGGCCGCGAAGCTGCCGAAGCTTTGATCGAAGCCGAGCTGCGCGCTGCTTGCACCGTGGATAGCGCCTCGCCCTATCGGCTCGAAACCGTTGACACCAATTGCGTTGAAGCCGCCCGCGCCGATGCCATGGCGCAAGTTGAGCGTATGATCGCATCCGCTTCGCGCGCCGGTTCCGAGCTAGCTGCCAATTAAGCGCTGACCTCGACCAGGAAAATGGCGGCCGTCAGAGCGATCTGGCGGCCGTTTTTCTTTGCGCGAACCCTGTTGCAAGGGGCGAAACAGATTAGATTGCAAAAAACGCAAATGACTTGCGCATTTTCGCATTTGAGTTTCACCGCATTCACTCCCATTTCACCCTTGCAAGCAGCGGTCCGGCCTCCTCTCCAACCGTCAGATCGCGCTTGAAGACAGCATCACGGCAATCCCGCCAGATGCTGACAGCCTGCGGGCACCGGGCGCGACCACCCTCACGCACCGGCTCGCTCGCCCTCCACACGCTCCCCCGCGCGTGGAATGCGAAGGCAGCGTTAGAGACGCGGCTACCCAGTCCTCCCCCAATCCGGTAGCCGCGTCTCCAGCGCATCTTTCCCGATCCGCAGATGGCGCGTTGATCGAGAAATTCGATTTCATTGATTGAAAACTTATTTGCGTGATTGGGTAACAAAATTACCAATCGATACGTATCTATATGTGCAAGCCCGGGGCACATGGAGTGCCCAACCACGGGTCTTTGTAAGGAGATCTGTAATGACCATCGTAACCAAAAAGCTCGTCGCTCTGGTCCTTGCTGTCACCGTCAGCGGTGTCAGCTTCCAGACGTTGATCGTCTAATTCTGCCGCCCGACGCCGCTCACCCTTCGGCGCCGGGCCTTAGGGCGCGCGGCCACGCTCGCTTGCCAGCCCCCCATGCAATCCCGCATGCAAGCCGGCTGGCCGCGCTATCCCATCCTTCTAATTGATACCCAATTGCTCGGCCGCCTCTCGCAGTTCGGTCTTGAGCAATTTGCCAATATGGCTGCGCGGCATTTCATCGATTGATTGCAGTGCTGCCAAACGCTGGGTCTTGCCCAGCCGGGCGTTGACCGCCCCGCAAATCTCATCAACCGGCCGCGCGCCTTCGCCGGCGACGACTACAAAGCCGACTGGAGTTTCGCCCCAGCGTTGCGACGAAACCCCGACCACAGCGGCTTCGACGACGTCAGCCTCTTTCTCGAGCTCAGCTTCAAGGTCGCTGGGATAGATATTGAACCCGCCGGAGATGATCATGTCCTTGGCGCGCCCGACCAATTCGACAAAGCCGTCTTCATCGACCCGGCCGATATCGCCCATTCGCATCCAGACTTCACCCGTTTCTGGATCGGTCCATTGCGCCTCCGCAGTTTTGTCCGGGCGATTCTTGTAACCGCTCATCATCGTCTGCGAACGTCCGATCAGATTGCCTGGTGTCCCAGCGGGGACCGGGCGATCTTCATCATCCAGCACCCTCATCTCGCTACCTGGCGCGGGTCGGCCGACTGTATGCAACTTGTCCGGAAATTCATGCGCAGCAAGCAGACACACGACACCGCCTTCGGTCATCGAATAGATTTCGATCAAGCCGCCCGGCATGCGGTCAAGCACCTGGCGTTTTAGCTCGGCCGAGAAGGGCGCAGAGGTGCAGTATTTCAGCACGAGCGAGGACAGATCGAATGCATCAAACCCGTCGAAATCCATCAGCCGTTGATATTGCACCGGCACCAGCATGGTCACAGTCGAGCGATCCGCTTGAGCATAGGCAAGCCATTTTGCGCAATCGAACTTGCCCATGACTCGGACAGTGCCGCCCGCGAACAGCGGCGCGAGGAAGGCAACCATTGTGGTGTTAGAATAGAGCGGGGTCGAAGCGAGCGAGCGCACCGGCAGGCCTGCGTCAACATAGGAGCTTCCGGTCGCTGCGAATTGGCGCCAACGCATTTGATGCGAATGGACAATCCCCTTGGGGATTCCGGTCGTTCCCGAGGAATAGATGATGTTGAAGGAATCACCGGGCTGCGGTTCGAAATCGGGCGCGCGGCTGCCCGGTGGTGCCATCCAGCCCTCAATCTCTTCCAGCGGCACCCGGATCAGCTCTGCGCCGAAATCCTGCCCCAGTTCCGCTGCCTTGGCGTGATCGATGAACAGGTGCTGGGCACCAGAATCGGCCAGCATGCCGGTCAATTGCTCAGGCGAGGCGCTGGTGGTCAGCGGAGCGGCAACCCCGCCGGCCCGCACCGTAGCAAGGAACACCAGCGCGTAATTGGTGGTGGAGGCACCCAGGATCGCAACCGATTGTCCCCGTTCGAGCCCGGTCTCGATAAAGCGCGCAGCCAGGCGTTCAACCAATCCGACCAGCTCCGCCCAATAGACTTCGCGCGAATCGTCGACCAAGGCCAGGGCATCGGGCTGAATGCGCGACCACTCCTTCAGGATTTCCGGAAACGACCCAAAGGGTTCGGTGAGGCGCGACAGCATTGTGGTTTGATTCATGGTATCAGCCATATTGTTCGCTCCGCTGGCTGCAAGAGCAATTGCGTCAAGTTTTGCGTGAGACAGCGCCCACGCCATTAGAGAGGATCACCACAATGCGAATTTCAGTCCCGCTTGCAGCTATCAGTTTAGCGCTGACCACGCCCGCTGCAGGCCTCGCGCAAGACGCGAGCGAGGATGATCCGGCCGCTCGCGCCGCTCCACTTTCAGTGCTGGTCCTGATGGCTCACCCCGATGACGAGATTACGATTGCTCCAATCCTCTCCCGCTTGGCGCGCGATGGCGCCACAATCACCCTGGTGTTCGCGACCAGCGGTGATGCCGGTCCCGGCGTGACCGATATGGAGATGGGAGCAGAGCTGGCCGAATTGCGCGAGAGTGAGGCGCGCTGCGCCGCTTTTGCTTTGGGCCTGCCCGAACCCGAATTCTGGCGGATGGGCGATGGCACACTGAGCAATCGGCCGCGCGACCCCGAAAGCCCAGCACGTCAGCTGATCGGCCGGATCGATCAGGCAATTGACCGGACCAAACCGCAGACCATCATCACCTGGGGCCCCGACGGCGGCTATGGCCATGGCGACCATCGGATGATGAGCGATGCCACGGCCCAAGTTCTGCAGAGCATGGGTGACAATCGGCCCGATCTGATGTTCACCGCTTTTCCGTCAGAAGACCCAGCCGCACTGCCAGAATTTGAGCAATGGGCCACCACGCACCCCAGCCTGGTGACTGATAAGATAGCTTACGAACCACGCGATCTCGCCGCTACCCGCAACGCGCTGGATTGCTACGAAAGCCAGTTTGCGCCACCGGCGCGCGCAGGTCTGGCGGATCTCCTGCATAATATGGTGTGGCGCGGATCGATCCACTTCCGGCTGGCTTTCCCTGCCCCATTACGATCGCCACCATCGCCCTGAAGCGGCTTTCTGGGGCAGCGGTGGAAAACCCGCGAGCTATAGGTCGCAAAGCTTGGGAAATGGCTCTCGGACGCCTATATAATGGGCATGAGCGAAAACACTCCTGAAAGCGGCGAAAACACGCCCCAGAACGAGAAAATGCAGGGCGAGTATGGCGCGGATTCGATCAAGGTCCTCAAGGGCCTCGACGCGGTCCGCAAACGCCCCGGGATGTATATCGGTGACACCGACGATGGATCGGGCCTGCATCACATGGTGTTTGAGGTTTCGGACAACGCCATCGACGAAGCATTGGCAGGGCATTGTGACCTCGTTCTGATCGAGCTCAATCCCGATGGCAGCGTATCGGTCGAAGACAATGGCCGGGGCATTCCAGTCGGGATGCACAAGGAGGAGGGCGTTTCGGCGGCCGAGGTCATCATGACCCAGCTGCACGCCGGTGGTAAGTTTGAAAATACCTCCGACGACAACGCCTACAAGGTCTCCGGCGGGTTGCACGGGGTCGGCGTTTCGGTCGTCAACGCCCTGTCCGAATGGCTTGAGCTCAACGTCTGGCGCGATGGCAAAGAACATTGGATGCGATTTGAGCATGGTGAAGCTGTCGCCCCGCTCGAAGTGAAGGGTGATGCGCCGGAGGTTGACGGCAATAGCGACGAGAATGGCTTCAAGAAGGGCACCCGCGTGACCTTCAAGGCCTCGACCGAGACCTTCAAGAACGTTACCGAATTCGACTTTGAAAAGCTCGAGCATCGCTATCGCGAACTGGCCTTCCTCAATTCGGGCGTCCGCATCCTGCTGCGCGACAAACGCCATGCCGAGATCGCCGAACATGACATGTTCTACGAGGGAGGGATCGCGGCCTTCGTCAAATGGCTTGATCGCAACAAGCAGGCGATGATTGGGGAGCCGATCTCGGTCTCCGCTGAAAAGGACGGGATCGGGATCGATGTCGCGCTGGAATGGAACGATTCCTACTATGAAAACGTCCTGACCTTCACCAACAATATCCCTCAGCGCGATGGCGGCACCCACTTGGCGGCTTTCCGCGCGGCGCTGACCCGGACGCTCAACTCCTATGCAGAGCGCGAAGGCCTGCTCAAGAAAGAGAAGGTTTCACTCTCAGGCGAAGACATGCGCGAAGGTCTGACCGCGATCGTCTCGGTCAAGCTGCCTGATCCCAAGTTCTCCTCCCAGACCAAGGACAAGCTGGTCAGCTCGGAAGTGCGTCAGCCGCTCGAGAGCCTGATGGGCGAGAAGATGGGCGAATGGCTCGAGGAGAATCCCAACGATGCCAAGGCGATCATCCAGAAGATCATCGATGCCGCCGCCGCTCGTGAAGCGGCGCGGCGCGCACGTGAGATGAGCCGCAAGGGGGCGATGAGTGTCGCCAGCCTTCCGGGCAAGCTGGCCGATTGTCAGGAACGCGATGCGACCAAGGCTGAGCTGTTCCTGGTCGAGGGTGATTCCGCCGGTGGCTCGGCCAAGCAGGGGCGCGACCGCAAGACCCAAGCAATCCTTCCGCTCAAGGGCAAGATCCTCAATGTAGAGCGCGCGCGGTTCGACCGGATCATCTCATCGAAAGAAGTCGGCACGCTGATCCAGGCGATGGGCACCGGCATTCGCGATGAATTCGATCTGGAAAAGCTGCGCTATCACAAGATTGTGATCATGACCGACGCTGACGTCGACGGCGCACACATCCGCACACTGCTGCTGACCTTCTTCCACCGGCAAATGCCGGAGATCGTCAAAGCCGGCCACCTGTTCATCGCGCAACCGCCGCTTTACAAGGTCAGCAAGGGCCGCAGCGAGGTCTATCTCAAGGATCAGGCCGCGCTCGATCGCTATCTGGTTGATGCCGGCCTGCAAGGCCGCGTGCTCGAGACCGGCGGCGGCGCGCGCATGGGTGAAGATCTGCGCGAGCTGGTCGAGCAGGCGCTGCGGCTCAAGAATCTGCTGGCCTTCGTTCCGCGCCGTTATGACCTTGCGATTGTCGAGCAAATGGCGCTGTCGGGCGCGCTCGACCCCAATCTCGACGGTGCAACCCGAGCACAGGCGCTCGATCTCACCGCACAGCGGATGCAGATGGGCGACCCTGATGCCAAATGGGATGCCCAATTGCTCGACAATGGCGACGTTCAATTCGCCCGGGTATGGCGTGGTGTGACCGATGCCCATGATATCGATGCGCGCTTCCTGACCAGCACCGAGGCACTCAAGCTGCACGGACTGATCGGCGCGCAAGCCGAAGCCTATGTTCGGGCGGTTCGGCTGGTCAAAGCAGCCGAAACCAGCGATGACCCCGAAGTGCCGGAGGATGATGTCGAAGCCGACGATACCCCCGCCGCCGCGCTCGAAGATGCGATCATGCGGCCGACCCAATTGCTCGATGCGGTCTTCGCTGCCGGGCGCAAGGGACTCTCGATCCAGCGTTACAAGGGCCTGGGTGAGATGAATGCCGAGCAATTGTGGGAGACCACGCTCGATCCCGAAAACCGGGCCTTGCTGCAGGTCAAGGTCGAGGACGCCGACGTCACCGACGAGATATTCACCCGCCTGATGGGCGATGTGGTCGAGCCGCGCAGGGAATTCATCCAAGATAACGCGCTGAACGTCGCAAACCTTGATGTGTGATCTTGGCTTGATGTTTGGCGGCTGACACACAACATCGGAACCATGTCAGACGATCCGCACAAGACTACCGAGCTCGAGCATATAAGCTTTCTGCTGATCCTGGCCGCGGTCACGATCCTGTTGCTGGTCATCGCCTGGCCATTTGCCACGCCACTGTTGTGGTCCGGCCTGGCCGCGATCATGTTCCAACCGCTCTACAAATGGTCGCTGCGCAAGACCCGCGGGCGACGCAATCTGGCTGCCTCGCTGTCGCTGTTGATCATCTTCTTCGCGGTGCTGATGCCGGCGTTATGGGTTGCGAGCCTGGTCGCGCAACAGGCGCTGCAATTGGTCAACACTTTGCGCCAGAATCCGATCGATCTCGAAGCGACCTATAACTCGTTCTATGAGGCACTGCCAGCGGTGCTGAAGGAAGCGATTGACGACAGCGGTTGGACCGAAATGTCCGAGATCCAGACCCGCGTGCAGGATATCCTGGGCGAAAGCGCCGGGATGATCGCCACTCAGGCGGTTTCAATCGGCAGTGGCGCACTGGGCTTCTTCCTCAGCTTCGCGGTTGGGCTCTACATCACCTTCTTCCTGCTGCGCGACGGCTCTCGGATCGGCGAAACCTTGCTTCATTCCGCACCGATCGATCGCGATATTGCCGATCGCTTGGCCGAGCGCTTCCTTGGCATTGTCAGGGCGGTGATCAAAGGCTCCGGCGTGGTCGGGCTGGTCCAGGGCACGCTGGGTGCGATCACCATGTTCATCGCCGGAGTTCAGTCGGCGGTCCTGCTCGGCGTGATGATGGCGATCCTGGCGCTGATCCCCGCCGTCGGCACCGCGTTGGTGTGGGCGCCGGTCGGAATCTGGCTGCTGATCTCGGGCGATATCTGGCAAGGCGTCTTCGTGCTGGGCTCCGGCTTCATTATCATTTCTTCGGCCGACAATGTCCTGCGCCCGATCCTGGTTGGCCGCGACACTGGCATCCCCGACTGGATTATCCTGGTGACCACGCTCGGCGGCCTGTCGCTGGCGGGCTTCTCCGGAATTGTCCTTGGGCCACTGGTCGCCGGTCTGTTCCTGGCGAGCTGGTCGATCCTGCAGGAACAGCGGGCCGAGGATGAAGAGGCCAAGCTGCGCTACAGCCCCAAGGTTGATGTCGACGGCAAAGCGCGCCCGGTGCCCGAACCCGAAGTGGCCAGCGCTGCTGCGACCAAAGAAGAGATCTAGACCATGCAATCCATGGTCACTCCCGGCAGTCAGGCTGAGCAGGTCGGCCGGTTGTTTCTCGCAGCCGTGGTCGTGGTTTGCCTGCCCGCGCTGCCGTTCGGGACCTATCTGATCTATCCCTTCTCGATCCTGACCACTTGGTGGCACGAGATGGGGCATGGATTGACCGCGATTCTGGCGGGCCAACAATTCGAGCGGCTGCTGATCTATCCCAATGGATCGGGTGTGGCCGAGAGCCTGCTCGATGCCGATTCAGGAGCATTTACCCGCGCCTTCATCGCCGCGGGAGGGCCGATAGCGCCAGTCGTGGCCGGAGCGATGCTGATCCTTGCCAGCGCGCATCCAAAGCTTTGGCGCCCTGCGCTGCTTGCCCTCGCCATAACCATCTTCGTCTCGGTCATTCTCTATGTCCGCAGCACGACCGGGGTCGCAGTCCTGCCGCTCACAGCCGCGGTTTTTGTGCTGCTTGCCTGGAAAGCCTCCGACGCCATCGTCCGCTTTAGCCTCCAATTCCTCGGTATGCTTGCGGCGCTCAGCATGCTGCGCGACTTCGATTATCTGTTCACCGAAGAGGCCGTGATCGGCGGCCAGGTGATGAAGTCCGACACTGGCGCGATCGAGGCCGCTCTGTTTCTGCCGCACTGGTTCTGGGCGGGGCTTATCCTGCTGATTTCGGCAGTGATCATCGGCGCCAGTCTGAAGTATGCACTCTCCGACAAACGTCGCGTGCCGCCGGCCAGACTGCCGGCCAATGTTCTGCAATTCCGCATGCGCGACTGAGCCAGGGATGAAGAGTCATGTCCACAGATGCGCTGCAGAGAGTCGCTGACCGGATCGCGATCGAGCAAGTGCTGGCGCGCTATTGTCGCGGGATTGACCGCTGCGATGCGGAAGAGTTGAAGCAGGTCTTCTCAGCGGATTCGACGATCGACTTTGGCGATGGTGCCAAGCCACGCGACGAGACGATCGACGGTCTGATGGCGGGCCTCGGTGCAATGCGGCTGACCCATCACAATATCGGCAATGTCATTTGCGAGATTGCGGGTGAGAGCGCCAAGGCAGAAACCTATTGCGTGGCCTATCATTGGCTGCCCGGCGATCCAGAGATCGAGCTCGTGGTTGGCGGGCGCTATATGGACCACCTGAGCAAGATCGATGGCCGATGGTGGGTCATCGAGCGGCGCTACATCATGGATTGGAACCGTCATACCCCTTCGACCATGCAGGACAGCGGCGGGCTTTACGACACACTGCTGCGCCGCGGTGCGCGCAAGCCGGACGATGAATCCTACGAATTCTGGAATGCTGGCTAGGGCTCAGGAAGCCACGCGGAGCGTGTTGACGCCCTTGGCGACATCGCCCGCTTCAACGTTCAGGCCGATGAAGACCGTGTCGATGATCCGCGCCAATTTGTCTTCATTGAGCTTCTCGCCGAGATAGATCACCGCATCAGGCACGGCGTAGTTGGACAGCATCTGATTGATCAGCGACAGCGCCTGATCGATCTCCAGGCCGGCAAAATGCCCTTCGGCCTGGGCCTCAACGATGATCTCACATAGATAGTGATCAGCCAGATCGACATAGGATCGGACACGCTCAAAATTGGCGGCGCCCATTTCGCAGATGATCGCGAAATATTCGGGATCGTCGCGGAAGCGATCGCGTGAGATCACGAACCGGCGGCGATAGAATTCATACATCTTGCGGATCGGCGGCAGTTCGGTCGCCAGCACCTCTTCCATCACCGCCAGGTGCGGCGCGAGCCAGGCCTGCGCGACCGCGTCGAACAGATCGTCATAATCATCAAACAATTGCTCAAACCGCGTGCGCGAGAGCCCGCTTTCGGCGATTGTGTCGTTGAAGGGGATTTCGGCGCCGCGTTCCTTGACCAGATCCAGCACCAATTGAGCGATCCTCTGTCGCTCTCGGTCCCTCGTCTCGGGTTTGAGTGCCATTGCTGCCCGCGCTCCTTGGTTCGACACTATTTAGGAGCGGTTGCTTCGAGCTTAAAGACGCAATCGAACAAATTTTGTGCGACGCGGCGACGCGCTGCGTCATTTTACCGCGTTCAGAGGTCGTTTTTGCCCGCAATGATGTCGCGCGCTTGCTGTTCGAGCACTTTGTACCGGTCGAGATCGGGGATCTTGGAGCGGAACCATTCGGCGATCTTGAGCAGATCCTCGCCATAATTGCCGCTCGGCATCATCGGCGGGCTGAACCCGATCGTGCGCTTCTCATTGTCGGCATAGGCCAGCACGATAGGGACCCCGGCGGCTTTGGCGATGTTATAAAAGCCCGATTTCCATTTGCCGTCCGACTTACGCGTCCCCTCGCAAGCGATTACGAGATTCAGTTCCGCTCGCTTGGCAAATTCCGCCTTAAGCTGCTCTATCGTCCCGCCAGGCTGGCGGCGATCAACGCCAATCCCGCCCATATCGAGCATGAAGTTCTTCATCGCGCCTTTGAACAGAGTGTGCTTGCCCATGAAATTGGGCTGAATGCCAACCTTCTTGGTCGCGCCGGCGAAAAAGACGAAATCCCAGTTGGAAGTGTGGGGCGCGCCTGCAATCACGCATTTCTTGACGCCTTGGGGAAAGCGCTCTTCGATCCGCCAGCCCTTGAGCCAATAGAGAAACAGGATGATCCGATTCACGATCCGCGAAAGCAGACCGACATTGCGGGTTTCATTGTGACGCAAATTTCTCTCCCCTTGGGACCCTGCCTAGCAGTTACGCAGGGGAAAGCGAGAGGGTTTCAATGGTTAGCGCGTCATGCTGAATGTGTCGGTGCGTCATGCTGAACTTGTTTCAGTATAGCTGCAGCACTGCGAGAGGGCTTCACTGGCCGAAGCGTCATGCTGAACTTGATTGGCCTGCGTCCGTCTTCGACTCCAGCATAACAGAGGCAATGCGAGGGGGCATTATCCTGAAACGAGTTCAGGATGACGGAAACTGGAAGAGCCAAAGGGCTTCGATGGACTCAAATTTGGGCCGCCAGTCGAGGTTTATGGAGGGTCTCGCCCGATCAACCGCCTATATATCTCATTGCCTAGAGCAATATTCGAGTTATGCGTTCTGAAGCGCAGGACTTGAGCACGTGTAAATGACCGATCCATTCAATTATGAAGCCTTGGCCCAAGAACTTTGGGAAGTGTTCGAAGACAATTCGGACGCGGAGTTGTTTCAGGCCCTTCGATCTAATCTTGCGCTTCCACAGCCAGACCAAAGGGAGTTGCTCCCCGGACCTTCAAAGATGCGGGAGCCGATCCCAGATGAAAAGCGGCTAGTCGAACAGATCGGTTTACTCATCAAAGAAAACCCGTCGGTTTTCGAACCACTAGCAGTCGCTGAAAGCCCCGGACCCTACCCATTCAATCCGACCGAGTTGACGGCTCGTTTTGTCTCCTACTTTATACAGGACATTCGAGATTTGCTTTGCGGCGATCAGCCACTCCTGGGCGTTCCTGGTCAAGCGCTGGCGGTCAAGCTGGCCACTGCAATTGGTGTCGGGGTCCTGTTTACGACGCAGGCTGCTACCACGGCGATTGCCGCTCTAATGCTTGTGACCGTTCTTAAGATGACACACGGTTCGATCTGCAAAATGACGGACACTCAATTGATAGACGCGCTGATTGATCCGCACGCTGTCTTCGAGAAGAGTCCAGCGGTGCCTGGAAGATTAAAGAAGGGAAGACGCCGAGCAGAAGGCCAGTGTTCTTCCTTATTTTTGTGGCGTTCCTGACGGCAGCTTTGGTACTTTGGCTGTTCCTTCAGCAATTCTGATGATTCACATCCTGAACACGCCAAACTGCGGCCGCTCGGCGATCGGTGCTTCGAGGGTTGCGGCGAAGGCCAGGCCCAGCACATCGCGGGTCTGCGCCGGGTCGATCACGCCATCATCCCACAGCCGCGCGGTGGCATAGTAGGGATTGCCTTCATCCTCATACTTCTGACGGATCGGAGCCTTGAACGCCTCGGCCTCTTCCTCTGACCAGCTGTCGGCATCGCGGTGGACCGTGGCCAGCACCGAAGCGGCCTGCTCGCCGCCCATCACCGAGATCCGCGCATTGGGCCAGGTGAACATAAAGCGTGGCGAATACGCCCGCCCGGCCATGCCGTAATTGCCCGCGCCAAAGCTGCCGCCGATCACCACGGTGATCTTGGGCACCGTCGCAGTGGCAACCGCCGTGACCAGCTTGGCGCCGTGCTTGGCGATCCCTTCGGCCTCATACTTTCCGCCGACCATAAAGCCCGAGATGTTCTGCAGGAACAACAGCGGGATCCGGCGTTGGCAGGCCAGCTCGATGAAATGCGCGCCCTTTTGCGCGCTCTCGCTGAACAGCACCCCGTTATTGGCGAGGATCGCCACCGGCATCCCCCAGATATGCGCAAAGCCGCACACAAGAGTGTTGCCGTAATGCGATTTGAACTCATGGAACTCGCTACCATCGACCAACCGCGCGATCACCTCATGCACGTCATAGGGCGCTCGAACATCGTCGGGGACAATCGCGTAGAGATCCTCAGCATCGAATTTGGGCGGGCGCGGATCCTTGAGCGCGATGTCCCTGGCCGCGCCGGTGTTCTCGCCCAGCTGGCTGACGATATCGCGCACGATGGTCGACGCGTGTTCGTCATTCTCGGCCAGATGATCGGCCACGCCCGACTTCTTTGCGTGGAGATCACCGCCGCCCAAATCCTCGGCGCTGATCTCTTCACCGGTGGCAGCCTTGACCAGCGGCGGACCGGCGAGAAAGATCGTGCCCTGGTTGCGGACGATCACGGTCTCATCCGACATCGCCGGGACATAGGCCCCGCCCGCGGTGCACGAGCCCATCACGCAGGCGATCTGCGGAATACCGAGCGCCGACATATTGGCCTGGTTGAAGAAGATCCGCCCGAAATGCTCGCGGTCCGGAAAAATCTCAGCCTGGTGCGGCAGGTTCGCGCCGCCGCTGTCGACCAGATAGATGCACGGCAGGCGGTTCTCCTGCGCGATTTCCTGCGCGCGCAGGTGCTTCTTGACCGTCATCGGATAATAGGTGCCGCCCTTGATCGTCGCATCATTGCTGACGATCATCACCTGGCGGCCTGAGACCCGCCCGATCCCGCAGATGATCGAGGCGCCATTGACGTCCCCTTCATACATGCCGTGGGCGGCGAGTTGTCCGATCTCGAGAAATGGAGAGCCGGGATCGAGCAGCCGTTCAACCCGCTCACGCGGGAGCAGTTTGCCGCGCGAAACATGGCGGGTACGGTGCTTCTCCGGACCGCCCAAAGCCGCCGCCACAACATTGGCGCGCAGATCATCGACCAGCGCCATGTTGTGATCATAGCGTGCCTTGGCGTCAGGCGCTTCGCGATCAAGCGAGGATGTCAGAATGGGTGCGGTCATATCAACTGTGATCCAGGCTCTTGACGATGATGCTTTCGGCAGTTGCACCCGCATCGCGGTGCTTGCCGATCTCCTTGTATTCGGGCGAGAACAGCCATTCAAACAATTGCGGTTTGCTCGGGAATTCGATCAGCACCGAACGCGTAGCATTCCATTCGCCGCCGACCACCTGCGGTTCCTCATCGACGCTCAGCAATTTGCCGTCATACTTCTCAAAGATATCCATGAAGCTGTCTGCGTACTTGTGGTATTCAGCGCGATCATGGATGGTTATCCGGGTGATCATATAGACACTCATGCCAATGCCTCCCCTATAAGGACCAGAACTCCGATCAGCGATAGCAAATAGCCGCCGGGATGCTTGGCTTTGAGCATCGCAAGATTGGTCAAGCCCAAGGCGAGCCAGAGGCCACCTGTTAGCCAGATCAAAAGCGTTGGCGTGTCTGGCAGAACGACGATTGCAGCGGTCAGCAAAAAGAACCCGCTCGATGCGTGCCATCCAAACTTGGTGATCGCCTGCGTTTCGGGCTGCTGGATGAAAGGATCACTGGCCGCCAAAGTCGGCGCGATCAGGCGCTTCTGGCCCATGATCGAGTGAAACAGGCTGGCAAAGATGATCAGTCCAACGGCGATCAGGTGAAGGGCGCTTCCGGTCACTGCTGCGCTCTCCACACTAGGCTGCCCGCGAGGCCGACCAGCGCCGTAACGAAAGCCAGTCCGATCAGGCCGGTCAACAGGCCAAGATCAAAATTACCCGAATTGGCCCCGGCGGGATCGAATACTTTCCCGAAAAAGCTGCCGTACAGCATCCCTGCACAAGCGGCCCAGCCGGCGACAAAAACCCCCCAGCGCAATCGATTTGGCGATCGCATCAGCACGGCGCCGAACAGCAACAACCCGCCCATAAAGAAATCGTCGAGAACGAACATGATCGGACGCCCCACACCCCAGCTGCGGATCGTCTCACCGATCATCAGCGAGAGCGAGAGGCTGTAGGCCAAGAATCGAAGCAGTCCGAGGCTCACCCCGCCGCCCCGATCAACTCGCGACCGATCAGCATTCGGCGGATTTCATTGGTACCGGCTCCGATATCGAGCAGCTTGGCATCGCGCATATAGCGCTCGACCGGCCAATCGGTGGTGTAGCCCGCTCCGCCCAGCGCCTGAACGCTCTCTGCTGCCACGCGGAAGGAATTCTCGCTCGCATAAAGGATCGCGCCAGCCGCATCGAAGCGGGTGGTCTGATCGGCATCGCAGGCCCGCGCCACGGCATAGGTATAAGCCCGCGCGGTCTGCAGCGAGACATACATGTCAGCGACCTTGGCCTGCATCAGCTGGAAGGTCCCGATCGGCACGCCGAATTGCTTGCGCTCGCGAACATAGGGAATGACCGTGTCGAGACAGGCCTGCATGATCCCGATCGACAGGCCTGACAGCACCACTCGCTCATAATCGAGCCCGCTCATCAATACCCCGACCCCACCATTGATCGGGCCCATCACATTCTCTTCGGGCACTTCGCAATTGTCGAACACCAGCTCGGCCGTGGGCGAGCCGCGCATGCCGACTTTCTCGATCTTCTGTCCGATGCTGAAGCCGGCCATGTCCTTCTCGATCAGGAAGGCGGTAATCCCACGCGATCCGGCGTGGCCATCGGTCTTGGCATAGACCACCAAAGTGTCGGCATAGGGCGCATTGGTGATCCAGAACTTGGTGCCGTTGAGGATATAACCGCCTTGGACTTCCTCGGCCTTGAGCTTCATCGAGACGACGTCCGAGCCAGCGCTGGCTTCAGACATGGCGAGCGATCCTACATGCTCGCCCGAGATCAGACCGGGCAGATATTTGGCCTTTTGCTCCTCATTGCCCCAACGTCGGATCTGATTGATGCAGAGGTTGGAATGCGCGCCATAGGACAGGCCAAGCGAGGCACTGACACGGCTGACTTCCTCGACTGCGATGACATGTTCGAGATAGCCCAAGCCAAGCCCGCCATCTTCCTCATCGACCGTGATGCCATGCATGCCGAGCTCACCCATCTGCTCCCACAGCTCATCCTTGGGGAAGTAATCCTCGCGATCAATCTTCTCCGCAAAGGGCGCAATCTGCTCATCAGCGAAACGGCTGACGCTGTCGCGGATCATCTCGGCACTCTCGCCAAGCTGGAAGTCGAAATTGGGGGTGGCGCGCATAATAGTTCCTGATCGGGTAATTTCCTTGCGCCCTCATATCAGCGCTGCGAGTGAGCGCAAACCGCTGGCGTCGCGAGATTGCCAGCCGACAGGCAAAATTTGTGCTCCCCGGCATTTGTTGTATGGCCCGGCGCAAGAGAGATGCAGCGTGAATCTGGCAGACCCAAAGATCTGGCCCACAGCGACGCCACCCGCGCAAGACTTTTGCGACGAAGATCAGCGGCTCAATGTGATGGCGAGCTTCGAGATCGACTCGCTCGATGGGGACGAAGAGCTGGCCCTTATTGCCCAATTCGCAGCGCATCTGTGCGGAACACCGTCAGCCACGGTCAGCGTGGTCGAGCAGGAGCGTCAAAGGTTTCTGACCCGCGAAGGCCTCGACAAAAGGGAGACGCCGCGTTCGACCAGCTTCTGCGCCCACGCCATGCTCGGCTCTGACATTCTCGAAGTGCTCGATGCTACAGAAGATGAGCGTTTCGCAGGGTTCGAGCTGGTGCGCGGTGACGCGCATGTGCGATTTTACGCCGGTGCGCCGCTGATTTCATCGGAGGGCGCTCCAATCGGCGCGCTGTGCGTGACCGACACCGAACCGCATGCAGCGCCTTTGTCCGAGCTGCAGCGCGAAGGGTTAACCGTCCTGGCGACCGCGGTGAAGCGCCGCCTGGAAGCGCATCGACAGAGCCATCTGGCTGACCAAGAACTCAAAGCCAGCGCGGAACGGCTGCAATCGATGCTCGATAGCGTGCCGGACATCGCTTGGTCGGCGGCGCCGGGTGTTGTCTTCGACTTCTTCAACGCGCGCTTCGGAGAAGTGACCGGCATCGCTGCTCCACGTGATGTCGATGATTGGCGCAAGGTGATCCACCCAGAGGATTACGATGGCAGTCTGGTCAAATTCAGCGAAGCCATGCGTCAAGCGATCCCGTTTGAGGATGAGTGGCGCCTGCGTCAGGCCGATGGAACCTACCGTTGGGTCGTCTCGCGCGCCATTCCCTCGACCAGTGATCCGAAGACCGCGCGATGGTTTGGGACCCTGACCGATATCGATGATCGCTATCGCATGTCACAGGAACGCGAGCTGCTGGCTGGCGAGCTCGCTCATCGGATCAAGAACATCTTTTCCGTCATTACCGGCCTGATCAGCCTGCGCGCTCGGGACAATCCTGAACAGCGCGAATTCGGCGAGACCTTGGCCGCCAATATCCGCGCGCTGGCCAGAGCGCAGGAATTCGCTTTGCCGCTGAATCGCCAACGCGGCGACGATCTGGTCGATCTGCTGCAGGCCCTGATGGCGCCCTATGGCAGCGGCGAAGGCGATGCGGTCCAGATCTCCGGACACGCAATCAAATTTGGACGGCGCGCGGCGACACCATTGGCGCTGGTGTTCCATGAGCTGGCGACAAATTCCGCCAAATATGGCGCCTTGAGCACTGCCGAGGGCCGGATCGATATCATGGTCGAAGGGTCGAACCACCACGTCACCGTCACCTGGCAAGAGAGCAATGGACCAGCTGCCGTCAAGCCAACCGACAAGGGATTCGGCTCGCGCCTGATCGCGATGTCGATCGAACATCAATTGGGCGGCTCAATGGTCCAGGATTGGCAGGCCGAGGGGCTCAAGGTCACGATCGTTCTGCCGCTCAACAAACTCTCAGAATAGGACGCTTGGCGGATCACAAGGGGCCCGCTAGGGTCCAGCGCTGAGAGGACATCCCATCACCACCGCAGCGGACAATTCGAACTCAATCCAGTCCTTGCTGACCTTTGAGCAGGTCGAACGGCGCTATGGCGATGTTTTCGCGGTCGCCAATGTCGATTGCTCGGTCGCACGCGGCAGCTTTGTCGCGCTGGTCGGAGCATCGGGTTCGGGCAAATCAACCCTGCTCAAGATGATCAACACACTTGTGACTCCCAGCGCGGGGCGAGTGTTGTTCGCCGGGGACGATGTCACCCAGCAACCCCCGGCTCAGCTGCGGCGGCGGATCGGCTATGTCTTTCAGAGCGTCGGCCTGTTTCCGCATTTCAAAGTTGGCGAGAATATCGCGATCGGACCCAGGCTAGCGGGCGAAACTCTCCCGGCCGAGCGAGTTGCCCAATTGCTCGAGCTGGTTGAGCTTGACCCCGCAATGACCGAGCGCATGCCGGACGAGCTTTCGGGCGGCCAGCGGCAAAGAGTCGGGGTGGCGCGCGCTCTGGCAGGCGATCCCGAAGTGCTGATGATGGATGAGCCGTTCGGGGCGCTCGATCCGATCACCCGCGATGCGCTGGGTGATCGGGTGCGCGAACTGCACAAGAAACTCGGCCTGACCACAATCATGGTGACGCATGACATGGCAGAAGCGCTGCTGCTGGCCGATCGTGTGCTGGTGATGGAGGCGGGGCGGATCGTCGCGGATGAGACCCCCAAGGCACTGCTCGATGGTGCTGGTGGCGAGGCTGCGCAAGGCCTGGTTGCGGTGCCGCGCCAGCAGGCTGATCGTCTGGCGCGAATGGAAGCGGGGACGGCCTCATGAGCGGATTCTGGGAGAATCTCCTCGGCCTTGGCGACAAGCTGGCAGCGCATGTTGTGCTGGCCGCCAGCGCGATCGGGCTCGGCATTCTGGTGGCCTTGCCGCTCGCGGTTTGGGCGAGTCGCTCACAACCGGTTGCGCGCGTGGCTCTGGGTTTTGCCAGCCTCGTCCAGACCGTGCCGGCACTGGCCTTGCTCGCGTTGTTCTTCCCGATTCTGTTGAGCCTGCGCGCGGTCTTCGGCGAGGGCCTGCCAACACTCGGCTTCCTGCCGGCCCTGCTCGCCCTGGCACTCTACGCTCTGCTACCGATCCTGCGCAATGCGGTGACCGCCCAAGCCAATCTTGACCCCGGCGTGCTCGAAGCGGCGGACGGGGTCGGTATGACCAGCTGGCAGAAACTGACTCTGGTCGAAGCGCCTCTGTCGGCACCCTTCATCATGGCCGGGATCCGCACCGCCAGCGTCTGGACGATTGGCGCGGCCACGCTCTCGACAACCATCGGTCAGCCGAGCCTGGGCGATCCGATCTTCGCCGGGCTGCAAACGCAGAACTGGGCGCTGGTGCTGGCAGGTTGTGTCGCCAGCGCCGGTCTGGCGCTGATCGTCGACGCCCTGCTCGGCCTCATCGAACGCGGCTTTGCCCAGCGCAAACGCTGGCAATGGCTGACCGGCGGGGCCGCTGTGGTCCTCGGCCTGGGCGCAGCGCTGGCCTATCAGAACGCTGGCGAAAGCGATGAAGACACGGTGGTGATCGCTTCCAAGCAATTCTCCGAGCAGTACATTCTCGCGCAATTAATCGGCGCGCAGCTCGAAGCGGCTGGGTACTCGGTCGAGTTTCGCGATGGGCTTGGCTCGGCGGTGGTCCATAATGCGGTCGCCTCGTCGAGCATCGATATCTCGGTCGACTACACCGGGACGATCTGGACCAACAATCTCAAGCGGACCGACAATCCTGGCCGCGAGGCGATGTATCAGACCATCGTTGAGTGGGAGGCGGAGGAAAACGGAGTCAAAGTGCTCGGCCGGCTCGGGTTCGAGAATGCCTATGCCTTTGCCATGCGTGAGGATCGCGCCGCCGAGCTCGGCGTCTCCTCGCTCGAAGACCTAGTGGCGGTCGCGCCGCAGCTGACCGTTGGCGGCGATCCGGAGTTCTTTGAACGGCCCGAATGGATTGCGGTGCGCGATGCTTATGGCATGCGGTTTGACCAGACCCGCAATTTCTCGCCGACTTTCATGTACAATGCGCTGCGCTCAGGCGAAGCCGATGTGATCAGCGCTTACACTTCGGACGGGCGGATTGCGGCTGATCGTCTGGTCGTGCTCGAAGACCCGCTGGAAGCGTTGCCGAGCTATGATGCGATGATCATGATCAGCCCGCGCCGCGCTGACGATCAGACGCTCGCCGCCGCTTTGCAGCCGCTGATCGGAGCGATCAGTGTCGAGGCGATGCGTGAGGCCAATTTCGCGGTCGATCGCGAAGGTCAAGGCAAGCTGTCTCCAGCCGATGCAGCGAAGAGGTTGGCTGAGCAGCTAGGGTTGTGAGGTTTTGTTGAGTGGGGATCGGCCATCCGTCCGATCCATTGGCCCCGAAAACAAAACTCACCGCGCCTTGCGCCAGATCTGGGTCTGGCAGAAGGGGCCGATGCAGCCTTTGACTTCGAGCACATTGGCCGACTTGCGGCGGATCACTGAGCGATAGGACTTGCCGGTGTTGGGATCATAGATCCGTCCGCGCCAAAGACTGCTTTCTTCCTTGAAGCTGGTCAGAATCGGCAGGCCCAGCAGTTTCCGCGTGCGCAGCGCCGCATCGGGATTGTTGATGTCGCGCTGGTCAGCCCCATCAGGCGGCGTGACGAGAAACCGTGCGATCCGGCCGCAGGTGCTCGCTCCGCATTTGCCGATCGAGATCACGGCATCCTTGTCTTCGGTTACCCACCGCCCGGCGATCGGGTCAGCCGCCAGTGCTGGGGATGCGCTAGCGAGAAACAGAACGGCAGAACCCAATTGGGCGGCAGCGCGAGCAATCATCGAGAATCTCCCTCAAGGTCTCTCAATCATACGCACGAATCCACCAAAGGGTTACAGATCAATCGAGCCCCACCCCTTTGGGCCAACTCGGGCCCGCGACGCCAAACACTTTGAAGAGCGTCCCCATCTGACCATCAGCGGCCAGGCGATCACGCTGGCGTCGCAATTGCGCTTTCTGATCAGGGTTCTTGCGCTGGAGCGCTTCGAGCCGCGTGTCGATCCCGAGATCCATCAGCCAATCGCCCTGCATCGCGATGCCCATGACCTCGGCGCCCTTGTCCTTGGCGATATGCTGCAGCAGTTCGAAGTCGACATGCGCGGTCAGGTCCATCTCGCCGGGATGCGCAAAGACGTCGACCTTCTCGTGATTGCGGACGGCCTGCAATGTGGAGCCTGCACTCAGCTCGAACCCGCCATAGTCGATGATCAAGGCAGCGCCGCCTTGCGTTGTCAGCCGTGAACTTATCTCGCCCATCACTGTGGCCGCCGCCGGGCTGGTCTCGATCATGGTCCCCTGGCTCGCGCTCTGCCAAGCTGGCGGGACGACGGCATCCATCGGCTTGTCGCCAGCAACAAATGCAAATTCATCGCCTTCGAGGCCGACCATTCGCTCATGCCAGCCCTGCGCCGATCGGATCAGCTGATGCACCGGAAGCGCGTCGAAAAACTCATTCGCTACCAGCAGGATCGGTGCGTCGTCGGGCACTGTGCTGAGATCATCGTGATGGACCGCATTGGGTACGACTTCGCGCTGGATCTTGCGAAGCGCGCGTGAGGCCTCAACCAGATGCACCTGCGGGTCGAAGCCGTATCGTTTTGCCACCCTCAGCGCATCGCTGGTCAGAGTGCCCTTGCCGGGACCGAGCTCGACATAGTGGATCCGCTTCATGGAGCCGCGCCGCACCCAGATATCGGCCAGCCACAGACCGATCAGCTCGCCAAACATCTGGCTGATCTCGGGCGCGGTGATGAAGTCACTCTCTTCGCCCAAGGGGTTGCGGCTGTTGTAATAGCGGGCGTTGCTCTCACCCATATATTGCGCGAGGCTGATCGGGCCATTCTCGCGGATAAGGCGCCGGAACATCTTGCCGAGATCGACCTTCGACTCAGGCTCAGGCTCAGGCTCAGGCTCAGGCTCAGGCTCAGGCTCAGGCTCAGGCTCAGGCTCAGGCTCAGGCTCAGGCTCAGGCTCAGGCTCAGGCTCAGGCTCAGGCTCAGGCTCAGGCTCAGGCTCAGGCTCAGGCTCAGGCTCAGGCTCAGGCTCAGGCTCAGGCTCAGGCTCAGGCTCAGGCTCAGGCTCAGGCTCAGGCTCAGGCTCAGGCTCAGGCTCAGGCTCAGGCTCAGGCTCAGGCTCAGGCTCAGGCTCAGGCTCAGCGGGGGGCTCGTCCACCTCTGCTGGAGCGTCAACCGTCACATCAAGCGCATCAACAGGGGTTTCGAGCTCGGCCTCGGAAGCAGAATCGAACGCCTCGTCCGGCTCCGGTTCGGGCTCGGGATCAATCAGCCTCAGCCGTGCCGCGGCCTTGGCCTCATTGTCGTTCAGCTCGCCGGAGCTGCGCTTTCCCCGGTTCCCACGGGCTTCCGCCTCACGGCGTAAAGCGTGACAATCAACCCAACCAAGATCAGCGGAATCGTGAGCCATTGCCCCATTGAAAGCCCGGTTCGTGCAGCGAAGTCTGCCAGTTGTGCGTCGGGTTCACGGAAGAATTCGTTAAAGAACCGCGCAAAACCCATGCCGATAGTGAAAACCCCCACCAGCAGACCGGGCCGATAGCGCGCTTTGGTCTTCCAGAACAAGAGCATCAACACGATCAGCAGGGTTAGGCCCTCGAGTCCCGCCTGATAGAGCTGGCTCGGATGGCGAACCTGCTCGTCGGCGTTGGGGAAGATCATCCCCCAAGCGACATCAGTCGACCGCCCCCACAGCTCGCCATTGTTGAAATTGGCGAGTCGTCCCAGCATCATCCCCATCGGGACATTGACAGCGATGTAGTCGCACACCCGCAGGAAGCTGAGCTTACCCTGCATGCTGACGAAGGCGATCGCTGCCAGCACCCCGAGGACGCCGCCATGGAAGCTCATCCCGCCATCCCAAAGTCGCAGCAGCCGCCAGGACACGAATCCATCGCCCGAAAAATCGGTCCACAGGCTGGGGTCGTAAAACGCCGCGTAGCCCAGCCGCCCGCCGAGAATTACGCCGAGCGTGCAATAGAAGAAAAGATCATCGGCATGACGCTGTGCCATCGGCGCACCTGGCGCCTTGATCATCCGCGACAAATGCCAATAGGCGAAAATGACCCCGAGCAGATAGGCCAGCGAGTAGAATCGCAGAGTGAAGAAGCCCAGATCAATCCCTGGGCGAAGGCCAAGGTTTTCCCAGTAAATCGGATCTGCTGCGCCGCTTGCAGCAAGTAGTGACAGCACGAAGCGAACCCCTTATGGAATGTCGCGCACCCGTTCGGCACGCCTGCCGGGCGGCTTTTGGCACAGCGAAGGGTTTGGGGGAAGACTCTCGCGGAACCTTGTTTCCGGTTGTCGCTCTGCGAGCAATAACCATAAACGATTTGGACTATTAGGAGAGAGATTCGCATGCCCACCCAGTTGGACACTGCGCTTGACGCGATCATCGGCGAGCTGACCAAGGACGATCAGCCGTTTGCCCTCACGGAGTTTGAGCGGGACGGCGTAGCATTGCCGGCCTTTGTTGGAGCGCCTCCAACCATGGCGCATTACTTCGCGCACTTCTGCAACGAGCATAAGGACATTGAGTTCTTGGTCGATGGCGACATCCGCCTGACCTTCGGCCAATGTTGGGCTGCGGCGACTTGCGTTGCCCATGGTCTGGCCACGCAGCATGGGATCGAGAAGGGCGACCGGGTCGGAATCGCGGCGCGCAACTCGGCCAATTGGATGATTGCCTATATGGGAATCGTAATGGCTGGCGGTTGCGCCACCCTGCTTAACGGCTTCTGGTCGGGCGATGAGCTTGCTTACGGCATCCGCCTTGCAGAGTGCAAAGTGGTGCTGGCTGACGCAGGCCGCGCGGCCCGGCTCGAAGGCACCGATCATTCCGCCAAGCTGGTGATGATTGAGCATGACAAAGCTCCATCGGAAGGTCTCGCCAACACCTGGGCGGAAGGCGACACCGCGATGGCGATGCTGGGACAGCTCGGCCCCGATGACACCGCCACGATTCTCTATACTTCGGGATCGACCGGCCAGTCCAAGGGAGCTTGGTCGGATCACCGCGGGGTTGTCCATGGCGTGATGAGCTATGTCAGCCAGAGCGCGATGGCCAAGGTGCTGCTCGAAAGCCAGGGCGAAGACGTCAGCGCACAGCCTTGCGCTCTGATCGCTGTTCCGCTGTTCCACGTCACCGGCGAAGTGCCGCTGTTCCTGCAAAGCTATGCGATCGCGCGCAAGCTGGTGCTGATGCCGAAGTGGAATGGTGAAGAGGCGCTGCGGCTGATGGAGGCCGAAAAGGTCACCTATTTCGTCGGCGTTCCGTTGATGAGCTATGAGATCGCGACCCACCCCAACCGCGAGAAATACGATCTTTCTGCCTGCAAGAGCTTTGCTGCTGGTGGTGCGCCGCGCCCGGTTGAGCATGTCACCAAGATCAAGGAAGCCTTCCCGGGCGGATTCCCGCTGCTCGGATATGGTCTGACTGAAACCAACGCAGTTGGCTGCGGCAATTTCAACGAAAACTATATCGCCAAGCCGGGTTCGACCGGACGTGCCAGCGTGCCGATGGTCGATCTCGCGATTCTCGATGACGATGGCAACAAGCTACCACAGGGCAGCGTTGGCGAAGTCTGCATCCGCTCGATCGCCAACTTCCGCGGCTATTGGAACAATGATGAAGCCACCTCGGCGGCATTCACCGACGATCTGTATTTCCGCACCGGCGACCTCGGCTATCTCGATGAGGACGAATATCTCTTCATCGTCGACCGCAAGAAGGACATCATCATCCGTGGCGGCGAGAATATCTCCTGCATCGAAGTCGAAGACGCGATCTATGCGCATGACGACATCGCCGAATGCTCGGTCTTTGGCTTGCCAGAAGAGCGCTTTGGCGAGGTTCCGGCCGCAGTGTTCCGTATCAAAGACGGACGCAGTGCGATGGATGCAGGGCAACTGCGCGAATTCCTGCTCAGCCGGATTGCACCGTTCAAGGTGCCATTGGAAGAGCATATCTGGATCGCGAATGAGGCGCTGCCGCGTCTCGGCACCCAGAAGATCGACAAGCGCACAGTCCGGCAGCAATTCGCCGCCGATCTCATCGACGCCTAAAACCTTGGGACGCGCCGCACGAACAGCACCGATTGGCCGATGACATCTCGGCGCGTCCCCAATCAGCGGGCGGTGATTGATCGCCGCGCCCTCGCCGGAGAAATCTCCGAACTGGCGACCCAGAAGGGCGAAGCTGCGCGCGCCGATATCGTGGCGCTGTTGCGCGATGCGATGAATTCCGGTCGTGAGGAATTGGCTAATCGGCTGATCGAAAAGCCCTCGGCCGGTTATGAATGCGTCGGGGCGCATTCCTTCCTGGTCGATCAGATTGTTCGGCTGATCCACGACTATGTCGTCGGTCACGTCTATCCGGTCGCCAACCGAACCAAGGCAGAGCGGCTCTCAATCATTGCTGTAGGCGGGTATGGACGGGCCGAGATGGCGCCGCATTCCGATGTCGACATCGCCTTCATCACACCGATGCGCCGCGCGCCCTGGTGTGAGCAGGTGATCGAGGCGATGCTCTATATGATGTGGGATCTTGGCCTCAAGGTCGGCCATTCGAGCCGAACCATCGCTGACACGATGCGGATGGCCAAGGATGACCTCACAATCCGCACCGCCTTGCTCGAAGGGCGCTTCATCTGGGGCGATCAGGAAGTCTATGACGAGCTGCGGCAACGCTTCTGGTCGGATGTCGTCAAAGGCACCGAGCGCGATTTCCTCAAGCAGAAGCTGACCGAGCGCAATCAACGTCACAAACGGATGGGCGACAGCCGCTATGTGGTTGAACCCAATATCAAAGATGGCAAGGGCGGGTTGCGCGATCTGCAAACGCTCTATTGGATCGGCAAATATATCCATCGCGTCGACAGCGCATCCGAGCTGGTCGATGTCGGCCTCCTGACGACAGTTGAATATCGCAGCTTCCGCCGTGCGGAGGGATTCCTGTTGGCGGTGCGGTGCCACATGCATATCCTCACCGACCGGGCCGAGGATCGCCTGACCTTTGATCTGCAACGCCAGGTTGCCGAGCGCATGAATTTCGCCGATCGGCCGGGCAAGAGTGCGGTCGAGCGGTTCATGCAGTTCTATTTCCTGCAGGCCAAAAGAGTTGGCAATCTGACCGGTGTGTTCCTCGCGCACCTTGAAGAGGAAATGGCCAAGAAACGCAGCCGGAGCGGCTTCTTCGCCGGTTGGAACCAGAAACCGCGCAAGCTCAAGGGCTATGTGGTCGAAGGCGGGCGGATCAAGGCGCCCAGCGATCACTGGTTCAAGGACGACCCGGTGCGACTGATCGAAGTGTTTCAGCTGGCCGAGGCGGAACAGCTCGAGATTCACCCTGAAACAATGCGCATGGCCGATCGCGACAGCAAGGCGATCGACACCAAGATCCGCAAGGACAAGCGCGCCAACGCCATCTTCCTTGATTTGCTGGCCGGTCGTAATGACCCGGAAACAGCGCTGCGCTGGATGAACGAAGCCGGTGTGTTCGGACGTTTCGTTCCCGACTTCGGCAAGGTCAACGCACAGATGCAGTTCGACATGTATCACCATTATACCGTCGATGAGCACACCATCCGGGCGATCGGCCTGCTCAGTCAGATTGAACGCGGCCTGCTGGAGAAAGACCACCCCCGCTCAACCAAGCAGATCCACAAAGTGGCGTCGCGGAGGGCGATCTATGTTGCGGTGCTGCTGCATGATATTGCCAAGGGCCGCGGCGGCGATCACTCGGTTCTGGGGGCGGAAGTGGCGCGCAAATTGTGTCCGCGCTTCGGGCTCGATGAGAAAGAGACCGACTTGGTCGCCTGGCTGGTCCTGTACCATTTGCTGATGAGCTCGACCGCGCAGAAGCGTGATCTGACCGACCCCAAGACAATCGAGAACTTTGTCGCCGAAGTGCAAAGCCTCGAACGCCTGCGCAATCTCGCGATCCTTACCACTGTCGACATCCGAGCAGTCGGACCTGGCACCTGGAACAGTTGGAAGGGCCAATTGCTTGGGGAGCTTTATGACGCGGCGCAAGAACGCCTCCGTCTCGGCCACGCCCGAACCGGACGCAAGGAGCGGGTCGAAGCCAAGATGGCCGCGACCCGAGAAGTATTGGGGGATCGCCAGGCTCTGGTCGATCGGGTCGGCTATCTGTTCGGAGAGGCCTATTGGATCGCCGAGCCCGAAGACATCATCGCGCTCAACCTGGTTCAGTACGAAGTTGCGCGCGAGATCGAGGACCATCTCTCAATTCATTGCGAGGTTTATGAAGAGCGCGGCGCGACCTTGGTCAGCGTCATCGCAGCCGACCACCCCGGCCTGTTCTATCGCATCGCAGGCGGGATCCATCTGGCCGGTGCCAATATCATTGATGCGCGGATTCATACGACCAGCAGCGGCTATGCGGTCGACAATTTCCTGGTTCAGGACTTGCGCAATCAACCCTTCAGCGAAGACAGCCGGATTGCACGCCTCAAACAGACGATCGCCGATGCTTTGCTCGGCAATGTCGAGCTGGTGCCCAAGCTGGCCGCGCGGCCGCTGTCGCACTCGCGCGCACGGACATTCAATGTCGCGCCGCGAGTGACCTTCGACAATCTCGCGTCCAACCGCTTCACGGTGATCGAGACCAGCGCGCGCGATCGCCCGGCCTTGCTCAACCGCCTGGCGCATGTGCTCTATCAGTCCAATCTGATCGTCCACTCGGCCCATATCACTGCCTATGGCGAGACCGCTGCGGACACATTCTATGTCACCGACCTGACCGGCGCGAAGATCACCGGCGAGGCGCGTATGGCCGAGATCGAATGGGCGCTGCTCAAGGCGGCCAGCGATCTGCGCCAGCGCGAGCTCGAACGCGCCTGATGCGCAATTGCAACAGCTGATCATACCTATGCACGAAATAGGTTGCATGCAGCGAACCAATCATTAAATCGCGGCCACCCAACAAGGGTCAAGAGGGCAATAAGTCTCTCGTCGCAGGAGGAAATTACCAAATGAAACCCCCATTCACCGCTCAGCGCGGTATCGCGATGCTGCTTGCTTCATGCGCGCTGGCCACCCCCCTGGCCGCTCACGCGCAGGACAATGTCGCCACCGGCGGCGAAGAAGAGCGCACCAGCGCGCTCGACACGGTTGGCACTATCATTGTCACCGGCACCAAGACGCAGAACCCCGAAGATGTGCAAGACGTTCCGCTGGCCGTCACCGCGTTCAACGCGGACAGCCTCGAAGCGCTCAAAGTGCGTGACGTACAGGGCCTGACCTTCGCTGCACCGAACGTTTCGCTCGACCAGATCGGGACCGCACGCGGCACCGCCAACTTCTCGATCCGCGGCCTCGGCATCAACAGCTCGATTCCCTCGATCGACCCAACCGTTGGCGTGTTCGTCGATGGCGTTTACCTCGGCAACAATGCCGGCGTCGTGTTCGACCTGTTCGACCTCGAAAGCGTTGAGATCCTGCGCGGCCCGCAGGGCGTGCTGTTCGGTCGCAACGTGACCGGCGGTGCGGTTCTGATCAACACTGGCAACCCGACCGAGGATTTCCAGGGCAAGGTCCGCGTTGCCGTTGACGGCCCGCTGCTCGATGATCGTGGTGGTGCCAACTACACCGCCAGCGGCGTCGTTTCGGGTCCGCTGGTTGAAGACACTCTGCTGTTCAAGCTAGGCGCCTATTACAACAATGACGAAGGCTACTTCACCAATCTGTTCGATGGTTCGAACCACGGTGAAGCCGAAACCACGATCCTTCGCGGTGCGCTCGAAGGTCGTTTCGGCGATCTGACGCTGACCGCCAAGCTCGACTACTTCGAAAGTGAAGGCGATGGCCCAGCGGCTCAGAACCGCGGCACGTTCAGCCGTGACACCTTCGATTTCTCGATCGACAACACCGGTTTCTACTCGAACGAGATCTGGACCGGCTCGCTGACCGCAGAACTCGATATCGGCCCAGGCACGCTGACCAACATCTTTGGCTATCGTGACTACACCGGTGCGACCGGCGGCGACATCGATGCTTTGCCTGCCTTCATCTTCCACTCCGACACCGAAACCGAGCAGGACCAGATTTCGAACGAAATCCGCTACGCTGTTTCAACCGACAGCTTCGACCTGACGGTCGGCGGGTTCTATTTCGACCAGAGCCTCGCCTACACCGAAATCCGTGAGATTCCGCCGTCCACTCCGCTTACCTTCTATGGTGGCGGGATCCAGGACCACGAAGTGATCGGCCTGTTCGCCAGCGGTCAATTCTATGTGACCGATCGCCTGTCGGTCATCGGTGGGATTCGCTGGAGTGAAGAGACCAAGGACGTTGCGATCACCTATGTCCGTCCGCGGACCGCGTGCTCGGTTGTTGCCCGGACGTGCCCGACAAGCGGTGCCAACTCGCTGATCCCGACCGAGAACAACGGTTTCACCGACAGCGAAACCTGGAGCAATGTCTCACCGAAATTCGGTCTGCAGTACGAATTTGACGATGGTCAGATCTACGCTCACTGGACCCGTGGCTTCCGCTCAGGCGGCTACAATTTCCGCATCACCAACGCCAATGCGTTTGAAGCGGTTGTGGCGACCACCGGCGACTTCTTCTTCGACGAAGAGCAGGTCGACAATTACGAGTTCGGCGGCAAGTTCCAGACCCCGGATGGCTCGTTCACGTTCAATTTCGCGACCTATCTGACCGAAATTTCGAACATGCAGCGCGAAGTGAACCAATCATCGGCCACCGCCGGTGTTGCTCAGTCGATCTTCAACACGGCTGACGCTCACATCTTCGGTATCGAAGCCGAAGCGCGTGGCCGGATCACCGACAATTTTCTGCTGACGCTCAACCTCGGCATCATCGACGACAATTACGACACCATCCTGTTCGATATTTCGGGCGATGGCGTGATCAACGCTGATGACCGCGCACTGCGTCTGCCGCGTGTTCCGGAACTGACTTGGGGCGTTGGTTTCATCCATGAAATCTTCCTCGGCGACAGCGAAATCGTCAGCCGCGTGAACTATCAGTATCGCGATGAATTCGCCTACACTGACAACAACTTCGGCTTCATTCAGGAAACCAGCAATCTCGACGCCAACGTAACCTGGATCACCCCGGTCGATGGCCTGTCGTTCTCGATCTATGGCCGCAACCTGCTCGACGAAGTGCAGGCCGGTGGCGACACGCAGGTGCCGTTCGGCGGTCCGTTGTCGAATGGTGTCAACGCGCCGTTCGATCCGGCTCCGGCTGCAGGCACCTTCTCGCCGCTGTCGAAAGGCCGTCAGGTCGGCGCGGAGATGACCTTCGAATTCTAAGCTGAATTCAAAGTCATTCTGACTGAAATGCTGGAAGGGGCGCTCCATTCGCTTGGGGCGCCCCTTCTCTTATTGGGGGACTCAATCAGTCTCCGGTGATCAGCAGCAATGCGATCGCAGAATTGTCAAACCCGACAAAGCCCCATTCCACCGCAGCGCCGGAAATGGGATTCCATAATCCATCATAGCGGTTGGAGACGATCGTCCTCGACCAAGGCTCAAATGCGCCGAGGAATGCCTCCGCCCACAGCGCCGCCGCGTCAGCCGTAAGCCACGGCTGATTGGGGTTGTTGATGTCCTGGCTGAGAGCGCTGGTGAGCTCGTTCAGCGCAGAGCGCGGCGCTTCCGCGTCCGAACTCGCATCGAGCAATTCCCAATTGTAGCCGATCGCTGTCATTCCAAGGCCCGAAACGAAAGTGTCTGCCGTGTTCGCCGGACTGCCTAGACCGGTTTCGAGCTCGCCACAGGCGAAGGTCACCCGCGCCTGCGCTTGAAGTCCCGCCAGCCACTCGACTTCGAACCGCTTGAGGCGCTCGAGCGTGGCTGAACCTGCCTCAGCCACCGCGCGGCCCAAACAGCGCGGTTCCGACCCGGATATGACTGGCGCCGAGCTGGATCGCGGTTTCATAGTCGCCACTCATCCCCATGCTCAGCCCGTCGAGGCCATTGTCCTGCGCCAGCTTGGCCAGCAGCGCGAAGAACGGCGCGGGTTCGATCCCCGCTGGCGGCAGGCACATAAGGCCAGCGATCGGGACCTCGGCATCGCGCACCTTGGCGATAAACTCCGCCACATCTGCGAGCGGGCAGCCGCCCTTCTGCTCCTCTTCGCCGACATTGACCTGAATGAAGCAGGGAATGCGCTTGCCAGCCTTGTCCATTGCCTTGGCCAAGGCCTTGAGCAGGCTCGGGCGATCGAGCGCGTGGATGCAGTCGAACAGAGCCAAAGCTTCGTCGGCCTTGTTGGATTGCAACTGCCCGATCAGATGCAGTTCAGCATCGGGATAGGCCTCTCGCAGAGCGGGCCATTTTCCTTGCGCTTCCTGCACGCGGTTTTCGCCGAACACGTGCTGTCCGGCTTGCAGAACCGGCTCGATCCGATCGGCTGTGTGAGTCTTGCTGACCGCAATCAGGGTTACGCTATCACGCTCGCGCCGCGCGATCTTGCACATCCGCGCGATGTTATCTTCGACAGTTTGGAGCCGGGTCGCTGCACTTTCCATGGTGCTGCGCTATAGCGGGGCTATGGCGCGAAACCAGTCCCTGCCTGACCTGTGGTTGATTTCCGACCACCGCAATGATGCCGAGTTGGAGCGCGCGCTCCGTGCTTTACCGCGGGGAAGCGGGCTGATCTATCGGCATTATCACCTCAACGGCCCGGAGCGCTGGCAGCGCTTCAGGACGCTTCGGAGGATCGCCCGATCGAAGGAGCACCGCGTCGTGCTAGCGGACAGTGCACTGACGGCGACAGAGTGGGGCGCCGACGGGATTTACGGAGCGCCGCTCTCGTTGTGGCCGACCCGGCGCGGCCTGCTGCACCTTGCCACCGCGCACAACCTGCGAGAGATTGGCCTCGCCAATCGCCTCGGCGCCGATGCGGTGCTGCTGTCGCCGGTCTTCCCAACCCGCACGCATCCCGGTGGCGACACGCTCGGACCGGTGCGATTTCGGCTGTTGGCCAAAGCCAGCCAGGCGCCGGTTATTGCGCTGGGTGGCATGAACGCCGAACGCGCCAAAGACCTCAATTGGCCGCGCTGGGCCGCGATTGATGGCTTGAGTTGAGCGAAGCCGTCCTCAAGTAGCGAAGCGATAGGACGAAAAGACTCGGAGGGAGCGGGTGGCCCTTTATGATGAGCTCCATGCCACCCGCTCCCTCCACCCTTCCGCCCGGAGTCTGCCCGGGTATCATCCGGGTGGGAGGGTGGAGGGAGCGGGTGGCATGGCCGAAAAAAGCAAAGACTCCGTTCAAAGCTCTTCCCTTGACCGCGAGTCCGGCAAGATTCATGGTGTGTTCCGCTAGGAGAAACCGCTATGGCCAGCCGTGCAATGAGCACTCGCAAACCCACTTCTGACTGGCGCGCCACCTTTCGGCGCAGCGCTCGACGTGCGCTGCAAATGGCGGGAGCGGGAATTTTGGCGCTCGGCATGGTGTTTCTCACCCTGTCACTGGCAAGCTACACCCAGACAGACCCAAGCCCATCGACCGCGGCTTCGGGCGAAGAGATCGCCAATTGGATGGGCGCGAGCGGAGCCTGGGCGGCTGACCGTGTGCTGTTCCTGTTTGGACTGACCTCAGTTCTGCTGCTGCCGCTGCTCTACATCTCAGCACGCAAATTGTGGCTCGATGTCGAGAATGGCGATGAGCCGGAGACGACTCGCTGGTGGCTGCCAACCGCGATGCTGCTGTTGGCCATGGTCTTGCTGTCGACAGTTCTCTCGCTGATCTTTGAAGGGCCTGGCGGAACCTTGCCCGCGCAGATGGGCGGGGTGTCGGGCCTGCTCGGCGCAGCCGCGATTGAAGCCGTGGCGTCGCGCTTTGGCGAAGGCGCATCAGGCTGGGTCATTCTCGGCCTTTCGACCGCTGCTCTGGCCGGCGGCGTTGGCCTGCTGACCCGCGTGTTCGCGATCGACTGGCGCGCTTTGCTGACCTTGCCGAATTTCGTCCGCGATCGGCTTGCTCCGCTGCTGCCGAGCCGCGGAATTGCCTTGCCAAAAAGCCTGGCCGGGCCTGAGAGCAGCAAGGTCAAAACCAAAGCCAGGCCCAAAGCGGAGCCCCGGGTCGAGCCATCCAAACGCAATCCGCCCGAGATCAGCGACCCGACGGCACGGCCCAAGCCCAAGCAGCTCTCCAAAGCCAAGCAACGCGACATGTTCGCGGATTATGATCTGCCAAGCCTGGAGCTGCTCGCCGAACCATCCGAAGACGCGGTGCCCAAGCTCGACAAGCTGGCGCTTGAACGCAACGCGCGGCTGCTCGAAAATGTGCTCGACGATTTCAATGTGAAGGGCGAAATCACCGCGGTTCGGACCGGACCCGTGGTGACCATGTATGAGCTTGAGCCCGCACCGGGGATCAAGGCCAGCCGGGTGGTCGGCCTGGCCGAAGACATCGCCCGCAATATGTCGGCCATTTCGGCGCGCGTTTCTCCGATCCCAGGCAAGACTGTGATGGGGATCGAACTGCCCAATGCCGATCGCCAGATGGTGATGCTCAAAGAGCTTGCCGCCTGCGCCGATTTTGCCGATGCCAAGGGCAATCTCCCGATCATCCTGGGCAAGGATATCTCGGGCGATCCGATCATCGCCGACCTCGCCGCCATGCCGCATTTGCTGGTCGCGGGGACCACCGGCTCGGGTAAGTCGGTCGGCCTCAATTGTATCCTGCTGTCGCTGCTGTACCGCTTTACGCCGGCCGAATGCCGTCTGATCCTGATCGATCCCAAAGTGCTCGAGCTCAAGAGCTATGACGACATTCCACACCTGCTCTCGCCGGTGGTGACGGAGCCGCACAAATCGGTCCGCGCGCTCAAATGGGCGGTCGAAGAGATGGAGCGCCGCTATCGCATGATGAGCAGCGTCAATTCCCGCAATATCAATTCCTTCAATGAGAAGGTCAGCGCCGCTGCGGCCAAGGGCAAGCCGCTCGGCCGGCGGGTCCAGACCGGGTTTGACCCGGAGACCGGCGAAGAGCTCTATGAAGAAGAGCAGCTCGATTACGAGCCGCTGCCGCTGATCGTGCTGATCGTCGACGAACTGGCCGATCTGATGGTTACCGTTGGCAAGGAAATCGAAGTGCTGATCCAGCGGCTGAGCCAGAAATCGCGCGCGGCGGGGATCCATCTGATCATGGCGACCCAGCGTCCCTCGGTCGATGTCATCACCGGCGTGATCAAGGCGAACCTGCCGACCCGGATCAGCTATAAGGTGACGAGCCGGATCGACAGCCGGACAATCCTGGGCGAGCAGGGTGCCGAGCAGCTGCTGGGCAAGGGCGATATGCTCTACAAGCCCAACACCGGAGCGGTGATCCGTGTGCACTGCCCATTCGTGTCGGACGAAGAGGTTGAGCTGGTTGCGGACTTCTGGCGTGCCCAAGGCAAGCCGGAATATGTCGACGCCGTCACCGAAGAGCCCGAAGATGGCGGCGGGTTCGGCTTCGAGGACGAGTTGACCGCCAGTGACGACCCGGCTGAGCGCAAATATCGCCAGGCCTGTCAGGCGGTGTTTGAGGCGCAGAAAGCCAGCGGCAGCTGGCTCCAGCGGCAGATGGGAGTCGGTTACAACACGGCTGCCAAATGGATCGAACGGATGGAATCCGAAGGGCTGGTTGGTCCGGCCAACCATGTCGGGCGGCGCGAGATCTTCCGCGATCAGGATGGCAATCCGATCTAGTCTATTCGCCTTTCGCCACCAGCAAATGACAGCCCTTAAGAGAATCTGAAGATGCAAGAGACGTAACGAATCACTAGATTCTTTCTGGGTTGCAAAGAAAAGCGGGTGCTCGGTCCGCTGACTATTTGTGGGGGAAAGAAATGCTTCGTTACGCACCGCTTCTCGCCTTGGCCGCGAGCCAGCCCGGACTTGCTATGGCCAGTTCAAATGGTTCCGACGGGAACCCACCAGCAGGCACCTTACAGACCGTTGTGTTCGCGTCTGATCAATGCCTGATTACCAGCGACAAGGCTGCCGCTGACGGAGCCGGTATCTTCCAAGCCATTCTTGGTTTCCTATTCCCGCTGGCGGTCGAATTTGCCTTTGACCAGGTCTCAGCCGAGCTAAAGAAAGTGAAGAAGAAGACGTCTTCGGGAAGCGTTGAGTTCGAGCTCTGGACCAGGAAGAAGCCGAAATACGACGACAAAGATCCGAACAAAAACTCGGATTCTGCCGGACTGGCCGAGCTGGAATATCAGTTCCCGCGCTGCGTCACGGTGGTAACTGGGACCTTCGCCGGCAAGGCAGAAGGGAAACGGACCAATTCGGTAAATCGAGCCACCCAGGTGCCCAACAGTCCGGGTGCAAAGAACAAAGACCTGCTGAAGCGGCTGAGCGACAATGGCATTTCGCCTTCAAAGATTCATTATCTGTTTGAAGCCGAAGTCAAGCCTTCGGCCGACCGTACCAGTTATGGATATGATCCCAAATTCGTGGCGGTGTACGAATTGCTGCCAGGCAATGGCTCGAGCAGAACGCAAGGGGCTGTGCTCGAAGTGTCGCTTGAGGGCCCCGGTGCCAAGCCGTGGGGAACCGCCTATTCAAGCGCGGCATTTTCATTGGGCCAGACCAGCGCTCCCTTGATATTGGACTCGCGCGATTCAGGGATGGAATCAAAGAAGCTGAAGAAGCTCAACGGCCTGAGAGTAAGCGGCCTGACATTCCCGGGAATCTCCGAAGACGCCATGGCGGCATTCAAGCGAGACAGGGGCGAGATCGACGCACTGGATACGGGCTGGTTGATCAAGGGAAGTGCCGAGAACCCGACCTGCGCGAAGGCGCGAGAGGCGATTCCAGAGGAAGCTGGTGTGCATCCCACGAAGCTGCTTGATTGCAACGGCCAAGAATACCGTGACTATGGGACTGCTAGCTTCATGCCGGCCCGCCTCAAAGCTGAATGGACGCAGACCAAGAAACCAAGCGACGCAGCCAAGGCATTCGCAGCGATACTGGACAAAGCCAAACCCAAAGCCAGCTCTTTCATTGCTTCCCAGTTTGACAGCGATGCCAAGTTCAAATCTCAGCAAGATGTGCTTGGTCTGGAAATCACCTTCAGAGAGGCGGAGAACGCATTCAATACCTTGCCGGCCACTGCAACCGATGCGCAGCGGGAGATCGCCCGGTTGAAAATGGAGAAGGCGCGAGCCGCTTGGGAGCGCGCCCAGTGAAACTGTCGGCGGTTCGTTGGATCGCCGCGTGCACGCTGATCGGCCTGATTATCCCGAGCCCGGCCCGGGCGCAGGATGACCATGCTGATGCCCACGACGAAGCCAAGGAGAGCGATGACTTCTATTTGGAAGTCGTCGCTCCTCCAGAGGCAGATCCGGATCCACCACTGCGGAGTTTCCTCAACAGCCTCATCACCACCCCTGGAGCGTTCGACCTAGGCGAGCTTGGCCGACTGTTCGCACCAGCGAGTCAGGACTTTTTGAACGAGCGGGGAAATCTTCTCATTTACGAGCAAAGGCCAATCAGAGCCTGCTTCTATGGCAATGAAGACAGTTCGCTATTGCTGGAAATCACCGCTGCGGCCCGCGAATGGGAAGTCGATGGCTCCGCACTTGAATTCGATTTTGGTCCGCAAGCCGATGTGAGACCGCAAAGCTGCGACGACAATATCCGCGATCACTACGATATTCGCATTGGCTTTGGCACCGAAGGAACTTGGTCATTGGTTGGCACCCGCGGCCAATTGACTGCTGGGCGACACACCATGGAGTTCGATCTTGGCACAATCCCGGAGAACGATCGCAAACGGGCATTTCGCCATGAGTTCGGCCATGCTCTGGGTCTAGAGCACGAGTTCAGAACGCCAGATGTGAGCTGCGAGGACGAGATAGAAAGAGACGAGATGGAAGCCTATCTCCGAGCCGAATGGAATATGAGCGACGAGCGGATCGAACAGAATTTTAGCCGAATTGTTTCGCCAAATTACGAGTACAGCGCCTTCGATCGACGGTCAGTAATGAATTACTTCTTGCCCCGGAAGTTCTTCAAGCAGGAATTGTTTGAAAACAATCAGCGCCCGGTTTGCTTTCAGCCCAAGCGCAACAATCTTTCTGAAGATGACAAGAGATTTGCGCGAACCAGATATCCAAGCGATCCCCAAGAATGGACTGCGGTTCGGCGACAAGGGGCAGATGTGCTGCTATCAGCCATCAACTCAAGCTCCGTATCAGAAGCTCAGAAAGAGCAATTGCTGGTTGCCTCCTACGCCATCGCCCCGTGGAGGGAAGACTTGAGCGCCCAACCCTATCGGCAATGGCTCAGACGCGAGCTGGTGGACGGCAATTGGTCGCAAGACGCCGAATCGACGCGCGGCGAAAACTAGCACCAACAGGCCCTCATGCGCGAGGCTATCCGTGTGCAGGGTAGTGTGCGGAGTTATTCCTCCTCATCCTCTGGATCTTCGTCATCCTCGGCGTCTTCGTCCTCATCGAGCGGCTCGAACCGAATCTCGATCGGCGTAAAGATTCCATCCTCGCGCAGGCGGATCGTCACGATCCCCTGCTGATCGCGCTCGCGTAGAATCCCCTCGACCTCCAGCGCCCGGTCCTGATCGAGATAGAGCCGCCCGGTAATCAGGCTGTCATAGCCATAGACCGAGGCGAGATTGACGACGATCTCGTTCTCGCAATCGCTCTCACCTGCCTCCAGCCGCGTGACATATTCGATCTCAGGCGCCTCACCATGGAGGCACAGCCGATCGGCGATGACGAAATCCTCCTCATCAAGCATCGGCCAATCATAGGTGAATTCGACGTAATGTCCGCGCAGCAGGTCGCGCGGATCATAGCCTTCGATCGGTACGTCCCATTCCTCGCCCCGACGCGAGGCGTAATCGCTATAGGCCCATAGCGCGCCCAGACCGACAAACGGCAGCGCAATCGCGAGCAGGCGAAGGACAGCGCCAGCCATCAGCTATCCTCCTCCTCGCTCGCCGGAGCAAATTGCTGCGACACGCGATAGGCCGCCCAGGCAATCCCCAGGATCAGCAGGCCGGCGATAATCAGGCCAAATCCACTGAGCAGCAAATCGCTCGCCAATTCGAAGCTGAGAATGATCAAGCGGATCGCAATCGCAGTGACCGCCAATTGGAATACGCCGCGCCAGCCAGCCCTCAAAGCAGCGGCTGCGATCCCACCCCAAAGAGCCATAAACAGCAGCGCCGCCGGGATGTCCTGATCCGATAGTGCGTAAGACAGGGCGATGGTCAGCCCGGCACCGCCGATAATCAACCCGCTCATCCGCCCGGATGTGGTAGGTCGAGCGATCAGCACAACGAAGCCAGCGAGCAGTGCGATCAGGGCCCGGACCATTTGCCCGCCGCCATCGAGGAAGGCCGATGTGTCATCATCATAGGCGCCAACGCTGGCCAGCGCGGTCGCGAGCGAGGCTCCGCCAACGGCGTAAACCACCGCCAATTGTTCGAGCCGACGCCAGAAATCCGCGCGCGTGCTGCGCGACCGCAGATAGGCAGCAGTCGGCGCGACCAGCAGCAAGGGCAGCGCGGTCACTGTGGCGATCCACATCAGCGGCGGGTCGTCATTGCGTTCAAACAGGCTCGGATGCTCGAGCCAGAAGCCATATTCCCACATACAATAGACCAGCATCACGCCCAGCAGGGCAGCGGTCAGCCAGCTCCGGCCCTGGAGCAGAATCAGTGGGGCGAACAAGACTAGCCAGGTCAGCATTGGCCGCCACAGCGGAGAACTGGTCTGGTAGACTTGGCCGAGGTGCCCAAAGAAGGTCAGGCAAAGAAGTCCTGCTACGAACAGCAAACTCTCAACCGCCCACGGCGATGCTGCCAACAACCGCTCGCCACGCTGCCACAAAACCCCAAGACTCGCGCCGATCAAGGCCAGATGAACTGCCAGACGGACCTGGCCGGGAACGTCTTCCCAATTGGCGGCAACGATTGAAATCAGGCCGAGACCGATTGCCAAAGCGCCGATCCCGAACACCGCCCACAATGCCAGAGGCCGGGCATGCTCTTCCTCATAGGCGAGCAGCCGGTCACGAGTGGCGTCGTCAATGACACCGGCACTGTGCCATGTCTCGATCTTGCGAGAACTCATGATGGCAGCTTAGGGCAGCTCGGTGCAAACGCCCCCGATCCGACAACAGGAAGTCAGGACTCAGCTGCTGCCACCTCATCCTTGTTGAAATCTGCCTTGGTAATAGTCAGCTGTTCTGCAACCTTGCGCTCGTTCTCGGCCATTTCATCAGCCGGCGAGGCCACCAGCCCGATCCGCGCCAAGGGTCCATCCACCTGCCAATTCTTGACCCACTCGCCAAGGAAGGCATCCAGGCCTGGAATCGCCCGCATATGCGCCTTCTTGACGTAGACATACAAGGGGCGCGCCCCGGGATAGGCAAAGCTCGAAATGTTTTCGTAGGTCGGATCGACCCCGTTCATTGGCAGGCCCTGAACCTTGTCCGAATTCTCATCGAGATAGGAAAAGCCGAACACGCCGACCGAGCGCGGATTGCCTTCGATCTTCTGAACGATCAGATTGTCCTGCTCACCCTGGTCAACATAGGCCCCATCAGAACGCACTTCGGTGCAAATCTGCTGATGACGATCCTCGTCCTGCTCTTTGAGTTGTTCCATCGCCGGATTGCTAGCGCAGCCGACCTCAAGCACCAATTCCTTCAGAGCATCGCGCGTTCCAGAGGTGCTGGGCGGTCCATAAACCAGGATTGGTTCAGCCGGGAGCGCGGGATCGACATCGGCCCAGGTCTCGGCAGTCTGCGCATTGCCATAGGGATTGGCAGCGAGCGCTTCGTAAACTGTCTTGGGCGAGAGATTGAGCTGAATGCCGCCCGAAGCCGATGCAAAGGCAATTCCATCCAGCCCAACCTGGAGTTCTATAATGTCCTGGACCCCATTCGCGAGGCATTTGTCGAATTCGCTTTCCTTCATCCGGCGCGAAGCATTGACCATATCCGGTGTGTCGGGACCAACGCCCGAACAGAACAGCTGAACCCCGCCACCGGTCCCGGTCGATTCAATCAAGGGCGATTTGAAGTCAGGATTGGAGCGCGCAAAGTTCTCGGCCACAAGCTTGGCAAACGGATAGACCGTCGATGACCCGACTGCGCGGATCGAGTCGCGCGATCCTGCCCCGGCTCCACCGCCACACGCGCTCAGGCCGAGCGATGCAATTGCCAATAATCCCAATGCTTTGGTCGAATTCTTCATGATGATCCCTGCTCCGCTTTGCGGCTCACATATTTGACCGCGCTAAGGGTTGTCTGTGACATCAACATGACGAGAGCAAGCCCCTCGGTCGACCGGAAGTAACCCGGGGCAATGCCCCGACGCCGGCGTTAGGTCTTCGTAAGTGCTCTTGCGGTATAAACGGTCGGACATGAAACCGAGGGCAATCCACCGTCTCGCCGCGCTGTTTGCGGCGCTGCTGGCCTATGCGCTGGCGACGCCCGCTATTGCCTTCGACAAAGGTGAGCCCTCATTTGCTCCAGCCTGCCATTTTGCCTCCGACGAAAATGTCAGCTTTGATGAGGTGGTTTCGCGCAGCAATAGCTGGCTTTGCGATGGCAAGAAATGGGTCGCAAACAAACCCGTTGCCTGGCTGCGGTTTGAAGCCTCGAGCTGGGAAGGCGAAGAACGGCCCCGCTATTTCTTTTCGCGCATCGCACGGTTCGACGCGATGGAATTTGCGGCGATTGATGCCGACGGGACCCTGCGCCTTATCGATTACAAGGAGCGCCATGCGCGGCCCTATGCCGGAGGGCCGGTGTTCGAATTCGCCCTGCCTGAGGTGAAGAGCGAGACCCGCGCTATCCTAGTGCGGATCGAACGCCCACACAGCGTGCCTTTGCTGACCGAGGCGAGGTTGGCGCATTATCCGGAGGACAGCGACTGGTCTCAGTTGGAAGTCATGTTGCTCGCCTTTGTGCTCGGCATGCTGACCCTGCCGCTGCTGTTCGACGTCAGTTTCTATGTCGTCCTGCGTGAGCGATTTGTCGCCCTGCATGCTCTGATGGTTATCGCGATGATGACCTATGTTGCCTTTGCCAGCGGATTGATCTCCGTGTTCGTAGCATTGCCCTTGGCAGTGATCGCGGTGACCGGGCCTCTGGCATGGGCCATAGGTTGTGGCATTTCGGCTCTGTTCCTGGCCGATTTCCTTGAGCCACATGCGCAGTCCAAGATCATGCGAAGAGTGACGATCGCGGCGGGGGCCTGGTGCGTTACTCTTCCTGGGTTCTTCGCGCTGCAATTGCCCGCGACCCAGTCGTTCGGAGATCAGGCCTATTTCTACACCTTTACACCAGTGATCTTCATCATCACCGCCGCGCTCGGAGAAGCGATTTTGCGCGGCAGCCGGGCCGCGCGCTTCATCGGTCTGGCCTGGACTCCAATAATCGTGGCGTCAGTGGATCGCCTGCTTCGCGGGCTTGGCCTCTATGTCGGACCATCGAGCCTCGATCAGATGCTGTATCTCGCCACCGGGTTCGAAGTAATCATTATGTCACTGGCAGTGGCCGATCGCTTCCTCGCCTTGCGCGGTGAACGGGACGCGGCGCTGACCGAAGCCAAGACGCTCGAGCGCTTGTCCGAGCGCGACCCCCTGACGGGATTGATGAACCGCAGAGCCCTGGATGAGCGCTTTGCAGATTATCACCGCGATGGCTTTGAAACCTTCGCTTTGGTCGATCTCGACCGGTTCAAGAAGGTCAATGACACAGCCGGTCATGCGGTCGGTGATGCGGTCTTGCGGACAGTTGCGGAGACGCTCTCCGAAGATCCGAGCATGCGCGCCTTCCGGCTGGGCGGAGAGGAATTCTTCGTCCTGCTTCAAGGCCCCGACGGGGAGCGCAGGGCCGAACAAATGCGGCAGTCCATAGCGCTGCGAGTGGCGCGCGCAGTGCCAGAGCTGGAAATGCTGGTGACTGCCAGTGTCGGCCTGTTGGTGGTGCCGCAATCGGCACTGCCCAAGATCGACTTCAACAGCATCTATCGCCGTGCAGACATGCTGATGTACGAGGCCAAGGAGAACGGCCGCAATCAGATGGTCAGCGAGCGGTTGCAAGCCTTCAGCGCCCAAGCAAGTAAGGAGCGCCGCCAGAGTGATCGGCGCAGGCGCACCCAAGCCGTTTAGGAGCTCAGAAATGGCTCCATGACGTCAGGCCGAACCCGCGCCAGACGTCCGCTTTCGCGATCGAGCATTGCCCAGGTCGTGCGCGCCGAGACGATCACCTTGCCGGCGGAATCGGTGAAATCCACCCGGCGATCCGACTTTGCTCCTTTGGAAGGATCGGGGATCCAGGTTGTCCCTGTCACCAACTCACCCTCCGCAATATTGCCGCGATAGTCGATCTCATGCCGCACCACGACCCAGAAGAACTGTTCGCGGTGGAGCGGATCAGCCGCGGCATTCCAATGCGATGTCGCGAGATCCTGGATCCATTGGACCCAGACCGAATTGTTGACATGGCCGAGCTCGTCGATGTGCTCGATCGATGCCTCGAACGGGAGGGAGAAGCGCGCGCTCAAACCTGGCTCACTCTTCGGTCATGCCCATCTGCCACAGGATGAAGGCAAACTCCTCTGCAACCTCATAGATCGAGTTCCAGCGGCCCGATTTGCCGCTATGGCCTGCGCCCATATTGGTCTTGAGCAGCAGCTCATTACCGTCAGTCTTGAGATCGCGCAGCTTGGCGACCCATTTGGCCGGCTCCCAATAGGTTACACGCGGATCATTCAGGCCAGCGGTCACCAGCATGGGCGGATAATCCTGCGGCTTGACCTGATCATAGGGCGAGTAGTGCAGGATGTAGGCAAAAGCCTCCTTGCTCTCGATCGGATTGCCCCATTCCTGCCATTCGCCCGGGGTCAGCGGCAGCGAGGTGTCGAGCATGGTGTTGAGCACGTCGACGAACGGCACGTGCGAGACCACTGCGCCATATTGCGCCGGATCCATATTGACGACCGCGCCCATCAGCTCGCCCCCGGCCGAGCCACCGCTGGCGGTGACCTTGCCTTCCGAGGTGTAGCCGAGATCGATCAAGCCGCGCCCGACATCGACGAAATCGTTGAAGGTATTGGCGCGTTCGAACAGCTTGCCTTGCAGGTACCAGCGCCGACCGAGATCGTCTCCGCCGCGTATATGCGCGATCGCATAGGCAAAGCCGCGATCGACCAGACTCAGCCTGGTGGTCGAGAAGCCTGGCGGGACAGCGTAGCCATAGGCACCATAAGCATAGAGATGCAGCGGGCCGCCAGCACCGCTATTCATCGCATCGCGATCCTTGCGCATCACAATGCTGACCGGCACCTTCGTCCCGTCGCGCGCCTGAATCTCAACCCTCTTGGTGGTGTAGAGCGAGGAATCATAGCCGCTCGGGATCTCTTGCTGCTTGAGCAGTTCGAGCTCACCCGAGTCGACACTATAGTCATAGACCGAATCCGGCGTGACCATGCTTTCATAGGCTAGCCGCAGTTTGCTGACGTCATATTCGGGATTGTTCGACAGGCCGGCGCTATAGCTCGCTTCGGGGAAGGTGATCGGCTTGACTTCGGTCAGCGCATCATAGGATCGCAGCTGAATCTGATCGAGTCCGTTCAAGCGTCCTTCGGTGACCATGAAGTCCTTGAACAGCTCGAAACCGGTCAGATAGAAATCGTCGGATCCGGCGATCACCGTCTCCCATTCACCAGGGTTCTCGATCGAGGCCTTGGCCAGTCGGAAATTGATGTGGTCATCATTAGTCCAGATGTAGATCTCACCATCCCGCACATCGACGGAGTATTCGCGCCCCTTGACGCGCGGAGAGATCAGTATCGCCTCAGCGGTCGGATCCGCCGCAGGGACAAGCCGCACTTCGCGGGTCTCATTATCGCCGGTGGCGATGATCAGCCAATCGTCCTGGGCCGAAAGACCAGCCCCGACCGAGAAGCTCTCATCCGCTTCTTCGTAAAGCACCTGATCGTCTTCGACCGGAGTACCGATCCGGTGGAGCCGCGCGTCAAGCACGCGCCAATTCTCATTGGCCTTGCCATAGACCAACGCCGTATCGCCTGCGACCCAGGTCAGCCCGGTGCGGGTGTCTGGAATCACATCTTCAAGCAATTCGCCGGTCTCAAGATCCTTGATCCGCGCGACATAGCGCTCCGCCCCGCTGGTATCGGTCGAGTAGGCGAGGAAGCGGCCGTTCTTGCTGACCGAGGCAGCGCCGAGGCGGAAATATTCAAACCCTTCGGCGAGCTGGTTCTCATCGAGCATAAGGACGGCATCGCCACCTGCTGCAGGCTTGCGATAATGTTTGCGATATTGCGCACCCTCTTCGAACTCGGACCAATAGATCCAGTCTCCGTCCTTCTGCGGGACCGAGCTGTCATCCTCCTTGATGCGCCCCTTCATCTCCTCGAACAATTGCTCGGTCAGATCCTTGTGAGGCGCCATGCGCGCTTCGAACCAGGCGTTCTCTGCCTTCACATAATCCAGCACATCCTCATCGTCGATCACCGGATAGGATTGATCCTTGAGCCAATGATAGGGATCGCTGATGGTGATCCCGTGATGCGTGAAAGTGTGTTCGCGCTTTTCCGCGATGGGAGGGGCTGACGGAGCCTCGCTGGTCACGTTGGTTTCTTCCTCATTTGTGGTGCCATTTGCGGCGCTGAGCGGAGCGAATGCCAGCGCAGCGGCAGCGGACAGTGATGCGATGAATGAATGTTTCATGGGATAGGGGCCCTTGCACGTCACGGAGCGCCAGCGCAACACGGGTGGAATCTGTGTGTCCGGCATCTTATGCTAGAACCATACCGTAACGGCTCTCGGCAGCAAGCCGCTGCTCCAACAGGAATCGACCAAATGCTGATGCAAACTCATGAAGCCCGTCTCGCCGCCCTGCGCGAAGAGCTGAAACGCCGCAAACTGGACGGCTTCATCATCCCAATCTCGGATGAGCATATGAGCGAATATGTCGGCGAGTACGCTCAACGGCTGGCGTGGCTGACAGGGTTTGGCGGCTCGGCTGGCTTCGCGGCGGTGACACTCGACCAGGCCGCGATCTTCGTTGATGGCCGCTACACCGTCCAAGTGCGCGAACAGGTTGACAGCGAATTGTTCGATTACCGCAGCATTCCCGGTGACAGCCTGGGCGACTGGCTCAAGCAGAACACCGTTTCAGGAGCCAAGATCGCTTACGATCCCTGGCTTCACACCTGGAAATGGGTCGAGGCGCTGGAGCAGGCAGTCGAACCTGCCGGCGTCACCATGGTCCCCGCCGCCAGCAATCCGATTGATGCGGTCTGGGCGGATCAGCCGATCGCGCCGCTCGACCCGGCGGTGGTACACAGCGACGAATTCGCCGGCGTTGCTTCGGCCGAAAAGCGCGCCGCGGTAGCCGATTGGCTCAAACGCGAAGGGCATGATGCCGTGGTCATCCCGGCGCTCGATTCGATCGCCTGGCTGCTCAATATCCGAGGCAGCGATGTCAGCCACACGCCGGTCGCGCTGAGCTATTTGATCGCCAAGGGCGATGGCACAGCCGAATTGTTCATTGCCCCCGACAAGGTCACGCCCGAGCTGAGCCAGCACCTTGGCAATGCGGTGACGATCCGGGCGCGAGACGAATTTGTCGGTGCTCTGGGTGAAATGGAAGGGCAGAGCGTCAGCCTCGATCCCGATTTCAGCGTTGTGGCGATCGCTCAGGCGCTGCGTGCCGGTGGCGCCCAATTCAGCTTCAAGCAGGACCCGACGATCCTCGCCAAGGCGATCAAGAACCCGGTCGAGCAACAGGGACATCGCGATGCCCAGGCACGTGACGGTGCCGCTGTGGCGCGCTTCCTGCGCTGGCTCGACGTGACCGCACCTTCGGGCGAAGTCGATGAACTGACTGCTTCGGCCAAGCTCGAATCCTTCCGCCGCGAGCACAGCGATCTGCGTGACACTTCGTTCGACACGATTTCTGCCGCAGCAGGTCATGCCGCTCTGCCGCATTATCGGGTCGATCAGGACAGCAATATCACGATCCCCCCTGGCAGCATCTATCTGGTCGATTCCGGCGGCCAATATTCGGACGGTACGACCGATATCACCCGCACCGTCTGGATCGGTCCGGGCGAACCCAGCGCCGAAATGAGGGATCGCAACACGCGGGTCCTTAAAGGGCACATCCAGATCGCCAAGGCGATCTTCCCGCAAGGCACCAATGGCGGCCAGATCGACGCGCTTGCGCGGCAATATCTGTGGGAAGGCGGCGTCGATTATGCCCATGGCACTGGCCACGGCGTCGGCAGCTTTCTTGGCGTGCATGAAGGGCCACAGCGGATTGCCAAACCGACCGGAGGCCAGGCGGGCACCAGTCAGGAATTGCACGCTGGCATGCTGATTTCCAACGAGCCGGGCTATTACAAGCCCGAGGCCTTCGGGATCCGGATCGAGAATCTGGTGCTGACGGTGGAGCGCGAAATTGAAGGCGCCGAAGGGCGTTTCCTCGGGTTTGAGACGCTGACTTTCGTTCCGCTGGATCGCCGATTGATCGAGACATCCCTGCTGACCGAAGGCGAGATTGCCTGGGTCGATCGCTACCACGACAAGGTCCGGGCGATTCTCGCGCCGCAGCTTGAGGGTGACGACCTGGCCTGGCTTGAGCGAGAATGCGCCCCGCTCTGACGCGCTTGTGAAGCAAACAATGTTCTTGTAATGTTCTTCTTGTCGAGTCGTGAGCGAGTCGCGGCTCTGAGGGAGAATGACAATGATTGGTTATGTCACATTGGGCACCAATGACCTGCCCCGCGCCGCGATATTTTACGACGCTATTGCCAAGCATTTCGGCGTTGGACGGATGATGGAGTTCGAAACCTTTATCGCTTGGGGCGATATGGGCGGCGCGCCCGGTGTCGCCGCGACAAAGCCGTTTGACGAGCTGCCAGCGACGGTTGGCAATGGCACGATGGTTGCGCTGCAGGCCGACAGTCCCGAGACCGTCCAGGCGGTTTACGACACCGCGCTGGCGCATGGTGGAAGCGACGAAGGCGCGCCCGGTCCACGCGGAGATGATGGCTTCTATGCCGGCTATTTCCGCGACCCGGATGGCAACAAGCTCAATGTCTTCTGCATGGTCGAGGCGGCGGGCTGATGTCCGTCCGTCGACTTAGCGAAGCCTTTCTTCATCTCGGGCTCGGCGCCAAAGCCGTGCCGCAACCGCCTTTCACTGGAATGGATTGGTATGAAAGCTATGGTGCGCGGCATGGCGATGACGGGGCAGAGGGGCGACTGGTTTCGCAGCACACCTTCACCGAGGGTTGGGACGGCTGGGAAATGCATCCCCATGGCGATGAAGTGGTGATCTGCATTGCCGGCGCGATGGAATTGACCCAGGAGTATCCCGACGGGAGGCGCGAAACGATTATGCTCAAACAAGGCGATTATGCGATCAATCCGCCTGGGGTCTGGCACATTGCTGATGTTGCCGAAAGCGCAACCGCGATCTTCATCACAGCCGGGGAAGGCACCGAACACCGCCCACGATGAGCAACCCGAGGCAACTGCCTTGCGCCTAGCTGAACGCCGCGGTCAAGGTGATACAAAGCGCGACAAATATCCGCCCTATCGGGATAATCCTGCGACAGAGAGCCGCTAGAACGGACAGTGCGAGTTGCGGCGATGCTTTCCAGCAACTCTCCCCCCAAGCTGGCCTCGTCCCCCCCTGCGAGGCACACCCTGAGCATCGCCGCTTCTCATTGTATGACGCAATGGAGAAAAATGATGCGCAAGACGACCCTGACCCTTACCGCCGCCGCTTTGGCGATCGCCGGCACCGGCGCCGCTGTCGCCGCCGGCCAGATGGGCAAGCACGACCCCGACACCAATGGCGACGGCCTTATCTCGCTTGAAGAGGCCAAGATGCACGGCGACCAGCGCTTTGCGCGGATGGACAAGAATGGCGATGGCGTGCTCAACGCCAGCGATCGCGAAGCCCATCGGGCCGAACGCTTTGCCAAGGCAGACACCAACAATGATGGTGAATTGTCACGCGCAGAGGTGGAAGCCGCGCGCGAGGCTCGCGAAGCGCGCATGGAAGAGCGCCGCGCCGAACGTGCCGCCAAACGGTTTGAACGGACCGATACGGACGGCAATGGCAGTCTCAGCGAAGCTGAAGTGGCAGCCGCTCATGAGGCACGCGCCGAGCGCGGCCCGCGCCACGGCATGCGAGGCCAGCGCGGTAAGCGCGGTGGCACCATGGCGATGCTGCGCCGGGCTGACACCAATGGCGACAAGGCCGTTTCCAAGGCAGAATTCGACGCTGCGATTGAAGCCCGTTTCGCCCGGGTCGACACCGATGACTCGGGCACGATCTCTGCCGAAGAACGCGAAGCGGCCAAAGAGGCTCGCCGCATGGCGCGCCAGGAACGTCGCGGGAACCGGGGCGCAAGATAGACCCCAATCCGCACATCTTCGGTCACCCCTTCCCTCAACGGCCCCGAGCGAATGAGTGACCAGCCGGGCCGGCTCGGGCGAGACCCTCTTTGATAGAGTGGGTTGCACCCCGAGCCGGCTAACGGCATGCCTTCAAAGTGGAACCCATGCCTGACCAACCCATCTCGATCCTGCTGGTAGACGACGAGCCGACTTTGCGCGTCCCGCTGGCCGAATATCTGATCGGACAGGGCTTTGCTGTCACCGAAGCGGACAGTGCCGCGGCCGCGCGCAGCACGCTTCAATCGCACCGGCCTGGCATTGTCCTGCTCGACATCATGATGCCTGGCGAAGACGGACTCTCGCTGTGCCGCCACCTGGTCGAATCGCAAAACCTGCCAGTGATCTTTTTGACCGCACGCGGCGAATCCACCGACCGGATCGTCGGCCTTGAGCTGGGCGCCGACGATTATGTTGTCAAACCGTTCGAGCCACGCGAATTGGTCGCACGCATTCGCACCGTTTTGCGGCGGGTGCAGAAAGGTGGAGCTCCGGCAGCCAATGAGGCGGACTGGATCTATGGCTTCGAAGGCTGGCAGCTCGACCCACTCAAGCGCAAGTTAACCGATCCGGATGGCGTTCTGGTGCCCATCTCAACCGCCGAATTCCGGCTTTTGCGGGCCTTCCTCGACCATCCCCGCGACGTATTGGACCGCGATCGCCTGCTCGATATGGTGCAAGGCCGGACCGCCCATCTGTTTGACCGCGCGGTCGACAATCAGGTCAGCCGGCTGCGCCGCAAGGTCGAGGCCGATACGCGCGATCCGCAATTCATCCTGACAGTTCGTGGTGGTGGGTACCGTTTCGGCGCCAAGGTTACTCGCACCGCTCCGCAACTGGACGACTGACATTGCGGGTTTCGAGATTCCTCCCAAAGAGCCTGCTTGGGCAGGTCATGCTGGTCCTCGCGCTGGGCCTGTTTGTCGCGCAATCGCTGTCAGGCTTTCTGCTCTATCAGGCGGCCGAGCAACGGCGCGAAACCGTTCTCGTCAATGCGATCGCTTTCCGCTTCATCGCCGACCAGAACGCGCTCGACCGGCGTGAGCGGCGCGAAATGCGCGAAGCTATGCGACGCGCTGGGAGGCCTCTGCCCGACCCGCAGCGGATGGGACTGCGCAGCCCGATCCGGATCGGGATCGAGGCCCGCAATGACAGTCCGATCGGGCCCGATGAGCCGCGGCTGCGCAAGGTCGAGCTCGCGCTCAAGGCGCTGCTCGATGAACAGCAGGTGCCGGCCGGGGAGATTCAGGTCACCCACCGCCGGGCCAGCTCGGATCCCTTTGTCCAGAGAATGATGCAGCGTCGCCCGTTCTTACGCTCCCCCGAATGGCAACGCGACCGGGTGCTAGTAGCAGCGGTTGAGCTGTCGGATGGCAGCGGGTGGAGGGTCGCGCGAATGCCAGTCCCGCCGATAGCGGAAGGCGCTCGGCGCACGATTATTGTCCAGACGCTGGTGATCTTTGTGATCCTTTTTGCCCTGCTCTATCTCGTGCTCCGGAGGCTCACCCGCCCCCTGGCGCTGTTGCGCGATCGGGTCGATGATTTTTCGCGCCATCCCGAAGACGCTGTGATGATCGAAGAGAGCGGTCCGGCTGACGTGAGACAACTGATCAGTGCCCACAATGCGATGGAATCGCGAATTGCCGCCTTGCTCGATGAGAAGGACGTCATGCTCGGCGCGATCGGACATGATCTCAAGACGCCGCTGGCCGCGCTCCGGGTGCGGATCGAAAGCGTCGAGAATGACGCACAGCGCGAGCGTATGGCGCAAAGCATTGAGGATATTACCAACACGCTCGATGATATCCTCGCCCTCGCCCGGGTCGGGCGGGCGGGCAACGATCGCGAGCGGGTCGACCTAGCGGCCTTAACCTCCGCCGTGGTCGAAGAGTTCGAGGATCTCGATCAGCCCGTCACACTAGCGGATTCGCCGCGGCTGGTGGCTGAGGTGCAGGTGACCTGGCTCAAACGGGCCTTGCGCAATCTGGTCAGCAATGCGGTGCGCTATGGCGGATCGGCCGAGGTTGCGTTGGCGCAGCAAGGCGATCGCATCATCCTGCGGGTGGAAGATCAGGGGCCAGGCATTCCAGGCGATCAGATTCAAGCGATGCTGGAACCCTTCACCCGCGGCGAGGCTTCACGCAATCGCGCGACCGGCGGCGCTGGCCTGGGGCTAACCTTGGCGCGGGCGATCGCCGAAGCGCATGGCGGGCAGCTTGTTTTGAGCAATCGCGTCGAAGGCGGTCTCCGGGCTGAGATTCGCCTACCGGTTTGAAAGTTATATTTTCAGATCGGAAGTTGATCCGATCTGTTATGCCGGAGCCACCCGCACCCTCCGCCCTTCCGCCCGGGTTTTCACACCGGAGTATGATCCGGGTGGAAGGGCGGAGGGTGCGGGTGGTCTCGGAATTCGTCTATCGAGAATCCTAACGCATCAGCCCGCCGATCAGATTGCGCACGAACCGTCCGGCCAAGGGCCCGGCGAGATCGGTCGCAATTGAACCCGCCGCCGAAGTGATCCCGGACTTGACCGGATTGGCGCGGCTCTTCTTGCCGAGCACCGCGGCTGCCGCAGCCCCCGCAACCGAGCCGGCCGCGACCTTGGTCCCGCGCGAGAGCGCTTTCTCCCAAATCGACTTGGTCTTGCGCGGCCGCTTGCGAACTTCCTCTTCGCCCTTCTCGGCCACCTCTTCGGCGGTCTCGACCGCATCCTGGGTCTTGGCCAGCAAGATCTCTTCCGCGCTCTCGCGATCGACCGCCTCGTCATATTTGCCTTCGAACGGACTGATCGACTGGATGATCGCGCGTTCCTTGACGGTGACCGGCCCAAGCCGCGAGCGCGGGGGCTTGATCAAGGTCCGCTGAACCACCGTGGGTGCACCCTCGTCATCAAGCGTGGAAACCAGCGCCTCGCCTACCTTGAGCTCGGTGATCACCTGATCGACATCGAGCTCCGGATTGATCCGAAAGGTCTCAGCCGCGGCCTTGATCGCGCGCTGATCACGCTTGGTGAAGGCCCGCAAAGCGTGCTGCACCCGATTGCCAAGCTGGCCCGCCACCTCTTCGGGGATATCGATCGGATTCTGGGTCACGAAGAACACACCAACGCCCTTGGAGCGGATCAACCGCACAACCTGCTCGATCTTCTCCTGCAGCGCATCGGGCGCGTCATCGAACAGCAGGTGCGCCTCGTCGAAGAAGAACACCAGGCTCGGTTTTTCCGGATCGCCCACCTCGGGCAGACTCTCGAACAGCTCCGCCAGCAACCACAGTAGGAAGGTCGCGTAGAGCTTGGGGCTGCGCATCAATTTGTCGGCAGCCAGCACATTGATATAGCCGCGCCCCTGCTCGTCGAGCTTGAGAAAATCGTCGATCTCGAGCGCCGGCTCACCAAAGAAATGGTCGGCTCCTTGAGCTTCGAAACTCAGCAGCTGACGCTGGATCGCGCCGACCGATTGCTTCGAAACATTGCCATAGACGCCCGACAATTCCTTCGAATTCTCATAGGCAAATTGCAGCATGCTTTGCAGATCGCCAAAGTCGAGCAGCAGCAGTCCGTTTTCGTCGGCGTGGCGGAAGATGATCTGCAGCACACCTTCCTGCGTGTCGTTGAGATCGAGTAGCCGCGACAGCAGCAAGGGTCCCATCTCGCTGATCGTGGTGCGGATCGGATGGCCTTGCTCGCCATAGAGATCCCAGAAGATCGCCGGATTGTCGGAGTAATCATAATCATCCATGCCCAGCTCTTTGGCGCGCCCTTCGAGCTTGTCGGCATGTTTGAACTTGGGGCTGCCCGGCATGGCGATGCCCGAGAGATCGCCTTTGACGTCCGCCACGAACACTGGAACGCCATTGGCCGAGAAGCTTTCGGCAAGCCCCTGCAGCGTCACCGTCTTACCGGTGCCGGTCGCTCCGGCGATCAACCCGTGACGGTTGGCGCGCGACAGCGCCAGATGCTGGTTTTCGCCATTGCCGCCCAGGCCCAGAAAGATCTCACTCATGATTGACGCACGCCCTCTTGTTTCCAACGTCCTTTGAAAAGAGCTGTGCAGAGCGCGGTGGCGCTGGTCAAGCTCTCGACTTGGCAGATCAATTGTCTAAGGCTGTGACGATGGGAGAGGCGACCCCGTTTATCTTGCTTGATGATGCCCGCGCGAAGGGCGCGGCACCCGCGCTGCTCTACGAGAAGCCCAGCGCGATTTTTGCCGCCTATCGCGCCGAAGATGTTCTCCCGACGCTGCACAGCGCCATGGCCGAATTGGACAGAGCTGGCGGTCAACTGGCAGGATATCTCGCCTATGAAGCGGGTCTGGCCATCGAAAACAAACTCCTGCCGCTGGCGGATGCCCGCACCGGCGCCGTCGGACCGCTGGTCTGGCTCGGCCTGTTCGCCGAAGCGCGCGAAATTGCAGCGCCGCAAGTCCCGGCCTGGCTGGCCGCGCAAACCTCTGGAGACGCTGCGATCGGACCGCTTGAGCCGCAGCTTTCGCAGGGCGATTACAGAGAAGCATTTGAAGCGCTTCAAACGGCGATCACTGCAGGCGATATTTACCAGGCCAATCTGACCTATCCCTTGGCCGGATCCTATCGCGGCGATCCGATCGCGCTCTATCGCCAGCTGCGTGGGGCCGCGAATGCCGGCTATGGCGGCCTGCTGTTTGACGGCAGCGACTGGCTGCTTAGCTTTTCACCCGAATTGTTCGTCGCGCTCGATGGCCAGGACGCCAAGGTCAAGCCGATGAAAGGCACCCGCCCGCGCGGACCCGATCCGGCAAGCGATGCTGCACTGGCCGAAGATCTCGCCCAGTCGGTCAAGGACAAGGCCGAGAACCTGATGATCGTCGATCTGATGCGCAATGACCTCTCGCGCGTGGCCGAGCCGGGCAGTGTGCAGGTCGACAAGCCCTTTGCAATCGAGAGCTATCCGACCGTCCATCAGATGGTCTCGACCGTGCGCGCGCGGCTCAACGATGAGGCCGGTCCGCTCGAGCTGTTGCAGGCGATCTTTCCTTGCGGTTCGATCACTGGCGCGCCCAAGATCCGCGCGATGGAATTGATCAATCAGGTCGAAAGCAATGCGCGCGGGCCCTATTGCGGGGCGATCGGGCGGATTGACGCCGCGGGCAATGCCGCTTTCAATGTCGCGATCCGCACCCTACGTCTAACCCCGATAGAGAATGGCCAAGGAAAGGCTGTGCTCGGCGTCGGTTCGGCGATAGTGGCTGACAGCGACGCGATGGCAGAAAGGCGCGAGTGCGAGGTAAAGGCGGGATTTGTGCGACGATCCTCATCTGATCTGACGGCGCCCCAGTTCGACCTGATCGAGAGCATGCGCTTTGAGCCCGAGAGCGGCATTGCCCTGCTCGAAGGGCATTTGTCACGCATGAAGGCCAGCGCTGGCGAGTTGGGCTTCGAGTTCGACCGCCACGATGCGCGCAACCAGATCCAGGCGCTGTCGTTCGAATTGGAACAGCCCGCCAAGATCCGGCTGTTGCTGTCGCGCAGCGGCGCGATTGCACTGGAGACCGGGCCAGTGCCAACCTTGGCTAATGCAGCGATCGACTGCATCGCGCTGCCGCTACCGGTCGATCCCAGCGACTGGCGATTGGCGCACAAATCATCGGATCGCGGGTTTTACGAGGATGCGCTGGCGGCCGCTCAAGCCGCAGACGCGCGGGAAGCGGTTCTGGTGCGCGATGATGGCCTGGTCACCGAAGGCAGCTTCACCAATGTCTTTGTCGAAGGCGAGGACGGCATGTTGCGGACCCCGCCCGCTGCGCTGGGGCTCCTGCCCGGCGTGCTGCGCGACCATTTGATCGCCGAGGGCAAGGCGGTGGAGGCCGAACTGACGCTGAGCGACCTCGAGCGAGGATTTCTGCTCGGCAATGCGGTCAGAGGGCTGGTTCCTGCGAGATTGATTTGATGGTTTTGTGATTGCGATTTGATTGCGGCGCCGTAGCCGCCCGCTCCCTCCACCCTACCACCCGGATGGTATACCGGTAGGCTCCGGGTGGTAGGGTGGAGGGCGTGGGCGGCCAGGAACGAGAGAGAAAATGAACACCCCTGAGATTCTCTACGAAGATGGCGAAGCGCTGGTGATCAACAAGCCAGCCGGGCTGCCGATTGATCGGCCACGCCGCGGTGGCCCGTGCCTCGAAGATCATCTCGAAGCACTCAAGCTTGGCTTTCAGCGCGCCCCGACCCCGGTCCACCGGCTCGACACCGATACCAGCGGGTGTCTATTGCTGGCGCGCAACCCCAAGGCGCTCAAGCGCTTCAACCGCGCGTTTGAAGAGCGCCAGGTTGAAAAGTCCTATCTCGCCATCCTCGACGGCCATCCGCAAGGGGAAGCGGGCACGATCGAGCTCGCTCTGTCCAAGATCAGCTCGGCCGAGAAGGGCTGGCGCATGATCGCAGCCAAGAAGGGTAAGCCTGCAATCTCGCATTGGGAGCTGGTCAGGCAGCTCGGTGATCGTGCGCTGATCCGCTTTCGCCCCGAAACCGGCCGGACTCATCAATTGCGCGTGCATGCGCTCAAAGGTCTCGGCGCGCCGCTGTTGGGAGATCCCGTCTATGGCACTGGCTCAGGCGCCGCACGGACCATGCTCCATGCAGAGAGCCTGCGGGTCCCGCGCGACAACAAGCCCCCGATCGAGGCCAGCGCGCTGCTTCCGGCGGATTTTGCCGCTCTGGCAGGGCACGATGGATAGTTCCCTGCTCGATCGCGCCCACGCGCTGGCGGAGGAGAGCTTTCTCGCCGGATCTGGCCCCGGCGGGCAGAATGCCAATAAGGTCGCGACCGAAGTCCAGCTGCGGGTCAATATCTATGCTCTGCGCCTGCCGCCGCCCGTTTTCGCTCGGCTGCGCACGATCGCTGGGAGCAAGCTCACCACAGGCGGCGATCTGCTGATCACCGCGCGTGAGCATCGCACCCAGGAAGCCAATCGCACTGGCGCGCGGCGCAAGCTCGAGCAAATGCTGGAGGAGGCGCATCGCCAGCCCAAAAAGCGCGCCAAGACCCGGCTCAATCGGGTCGGCAAGGTCAAGCGGCTCAAAGACAAGAAATCGCGTGGCGAAATCAAAGCCAATCGCGGCAAGCCCAACCGCTCCGATTGGTAGCTTTGAATCGGTCTTATGCTTGACTTTTGCCCGTGAATCGGCAAATGGGCGCGGCTTGTGAGGCGGCGCGTGCGCGTCGCCCTTTGTTTTTCGGCCAATTTGGCCCCACCCGATCTTAGGAAACCGCCATGGCGAAGCCCGCAACCGTCAAGATCAAGCTCGTCTCGACCGCCGACACGGGCTTTTACTACGTGACCAAGAAGAATCCACGCAACATCACCGAGAAGATGGTGTTCCGTAAGTACGATCCGGTCGCGAAGAAGCATGTCGAGTTCAAGGAAGCCAAGATCAAGTAAGGCTTCTGGCCCCTGCTGGGCTGGCGATAGGCTGACACAATCAATCGTGCGTTAAACAATCTGACCGCTTGCAAACCAAGCGGTTCAGCCGCAATTCAATGCTCGGATCGTAACCCGCGAGATATGAGCATGACCCAATTCCCCTGGAAGAAGCCGCTGACCGCGCTGTGCGCCGGAGCGCTTGCGCTTGGCCTGCCCGCAGCGGCAACCCTCGCCCCTGCCAGCCCTGCGCTGGCGCAATCCTCGGATCTGGACCGTGTGGTCGGCGCCTTGCGCGCGATTTCGACCATGCGTGCCGATTTCACTCAGGAAGACCGGGTTGGCAATGTCGTCCGCGGCAAAGTCACACTCAAGCGCCCAGGCAAGATCCGGTTCGACTATGGTGAGGATTCGGATCTGCTGGTCGTGTCCAATGGCAACTCGCTCTATCTGGTCGATTACGAGGTCAATCAGGTCCAGCGCTGGCCGATCAAGAATTCGCCGCTTGGCGCGCTGCTTGATCCCAATCGCGATGTGAAACGCTATGGCACGCTCAAGCCGACCGGCAATGACAATGTCTTCAGCGTCGAAGTTCGCGATCCCGGTCGCCCCGAATTTGGAATCATCACGCTGATCTTCGTTACCAACCCCAATGCACCCGCCGGATTGCAGCTGACCCACTGGGTTGCGCTCGATTCGCAGAATCACCGGACCACGGTTCGGCTGCGGAATCACCGCTATGGGATGAATGTCTCCAACAGCGCGTTCAGATTCCGCGATCCGCGCAGAGCCACTCGTCGACCGGGGTGAACGGTTGGACCGAGTCTGGTTGTAAGGATGCGACAAATTCCGCGCTTCGTTCATTTTCGCGAAAGCGGAAAATCCCTAATTTGCGAATCACAAGGCGATGGAAGGCGGGTTTCCCCCCTGTTGCCCTGACCTTCCCACTGGGTCGCCTTGTACAAGCGTGACGAACGCTGACATGGAACCCTCGTCCCAATTGCCCCCGGGACGAGGGTTTTTTGTTTCTCGCGCACCTAGGCGTGCCTGCAAACCGTTTCGTTCGATCCTTCCGGTGCCTTTTTGTTTTGCGCGCACCCATCCGGGTGCGCGATATCCTCGGACCTGGCGGTCCTGCGGACGCCCAGTCGGGCTTGCGGCGTTTCGCGCCGTGCTCCGCGACCAAGCCGCTTAGTAGCGCCAATCGCGAGCCGCAGGCGAGCGCAAGGGCGACCGCGCGCCCGCAACGACCGAAGGGAGTGAGGAAAGCCAAGTGAGCGGATGCGAACGCCGGCGTCTGAGGCGAAAAACAAGAACCCCGGATGGCGTGCGCAATAAATAGAGCCCTACTCCCAGCCGTAGGCTGAGCGGATGATGTCGTAGATCACATTCTGCTCGATCACGCCGCGCGCCTTCTCGGCACCGGGGCCGGTCGCGTAGAGCGCGACATCTTCGCCGGCATGGGTCTCGCTCCCCAACGGGATGGCCGATTGTTGTCGGGCCATCACCCCGGTCTCCGGCATCGGGCGCTCGGCCAGATTGGCGATCGACCCCGGACCATTGCCATAGCCCAGGGTGGTGTAAGGCTTGCCGTCATTGGCCGGGAGAGGCTCGTCGGGATTGCTCATCTCGCCCTCGGGCGGGACCACCAAGCCAAGGATGTCATTGCCGCGCCTCGGATAGCCCGCGATGGTAAAGACATGGCTGTGGTCAGCGGTGACCATGATCAGCGTCTCGGCCGGATCGGTGTTCTCGACTGCATATTGGATCGCCTTGGCGAATTCGAGCGTCTCCTCCAGCGCATAGCCGGCGATCCCGGCGTGGTGGCCGTGGTCGATCCGCCCGCTTTCAACCATCAGATAGAACCCATCGGGATCATCCTTGAGCCGCGCAATCGCCTGGCTGGTCATCTCGGTCAAAGTGGGCTCGCTGGCGCCGGCATCGCTGCCCTCTTCCAAGCGCTGCGCCATGTAGGTCATGTGGCTGGGGGAGAACAGGCCGAGGATGGGCTTGTCGGTGGGAGCGGCTGCCAGTTCTGCATTGGTCCGCACGAAGGTTCCACCGGTACGCTCCGCCCAATCTGAGGGCAGATCGGCCGCGGCATCGCGGCGGCGACCCTGTCCATCCTCGCCATAGAAAGCCGATGTCCCGCCGCCGAGGGCGACGTCCCAATCCGCTTCGACCAGCTGGGTCGCAATATCGCGGCAGCCGAATTCGAGCTGGTTGACCGGCATCGCGCTGTCAGCCTCCCAATTGCGGTCGGCGCTGCGGGCATAGACGCTCGCCGGGGTCGCGTGGGTAATCCGTGCGGTGGAGACGATACCGAGCGCGAGACCCTTGGCCTTGGCTTCTTCGCCCAACAGGGGCAGTGGATGGGCGAGCGCGTCGGGACACCAGCTGCGGGTTGCTTCCGGCCCGATCCCGAGCACGCCGATGCGAGTCTTCTTGCCCGAGTGCATGGCGGTGGCCGTGCCCGCGCTGTCCGGGACCTGGGCATTGGTGTTATAGGTCTTCACCAGCGCAACATTGTCAAAATTCTCGAAGCTCAGGAGATTCTCTTCACCGGTCTCACCCCGCTTTTGCCCTTCATAGATTCGCGCGGCGGTGATGGTTGAAATCCCCATCCCGTCGCCGATGAACAAGATAACGTTCTTGGCCTTTGCCGACTCTGCAGGTGACACTGTGGCTGGTGCGGAAGCGGATGCAACAGCAGGTCCGCCTTCGGCGGTCTGACAAGCGGCCAAGGGCAACGCGGCCAGAGCCAGCAGGCAATTGAGTGGACGAGTTCGGATCATGGCTTCAGCTCCCAGCGACGTGCGGCATGTCTTGCGCTCGCTATCAACTGCAAGTGCATCGAGAAAGTGAAACTGTAGATTTTCCTGTGTTCTCTCACTAAGTGCTCGCCATGGTTTCTGTTGCCACTTGGAATATCAACTCGGTTCGCCTGCGGCTGCCGATCGTCGAACGTTTCTTGAAGGAAGAGGCGCCCGACGTGCTGTGCCTGCAAGAGATCAAGTGCCAGGAGCATCAATTTCCGGCCGAAGCCTTGGCCAGACTGGGCTATGAGCACCAGGCGATCCACGGCCAGAAGGGTTATCACGGGGTCGCCACGATCAGCCGCATCCCGCTCAAGGAATATTCGCGGCACGATTGGCAGGCCAATGGCGAAGCGCGCCATGTCGGGGTTGAGATTGTCGGCACCGACATGATGATCGACAATGTCTATGTACCGGCTGGCGGCGATGTTCCGGATCGCGAACAGAATCCCAAATTTGGCCAGAAGCTCGATTTCCTCGAGCGGATGACCAATTGGGCCGAAGGAATTGACAGACCCACTCTGATCGTCGGCGACTTCAATATCGCACCGCTGGAAAGAGATGTCTGGAACCACAAGCAATTGCTCAAAGTTGTCAGCCACACCCCGATCGAGGTCGAGAGCCTGGCGCGATTCCAGCAAGCGCATGATTGGGTTGATGTCGGGCGCGAGTTCATCCGTGACCCCGACCGCTACTTCAGTTGGTGGTCCTATCGCTCCCCCGATTGGCGCAAGAATGATCGCGGCCGCAGGCTCGATCACATGTGGGCCAGCCCAAGCCTGGCGAAGCAGGCCAGCGGCCACCGTCTGCGCGAGGATGCGCGGAGCTGGGAAAAACCATCCGATCACATCCCTTTAATCACCGAGTTTGCGCTCTGACCAGTCCTTCGCCTTCTCGCCGCGCGGCTCAGGCTGTCGATGCGCTCAGGCATGGTTGGCCGATCGCCTTGGCAGATGGGCCGGTTCTGCTACCGGTCGAAACCGCCATCACCCGCCAAGCGACCTCCACGCGGATGCTGATCTCGGCCGCCCGTGCCACCACTTTGAAGCTTGCCAATCAACGGGACGCTGCGGTCCCGCATGCTCCAGTCCTGATCCGCGGCGGCGAAGCCTTCGATCTCGATCAAGCGCTGCCGATTGCCGACCCGGCGCTCGATCTCAGGAATCCGCTCAAGGGTCCGTTTCAGGCGGAGGTCCTAAATTGGGATGAGCAGGCGAGAGCGGCGATGGAGCTGGCCCGGATCGCCGGAATTCTCCCGGCGTTTCTGGTCGATCCTCAGGACGGTGGCGAAGCGCATCATGTCGCGGCGAGCGATCTCGCCGAATATGCAGCTGCCGGTACTCTGCAGCTGGTTACCCGCGCCCGTTTGCCGGTGAATGCCCGCGAAGACGCTGAGATCGTGGCGTTTCGCTCGCTCGCCGATACGCGCGAGCATGTCGCGCTGATCATCGGACGGCAGACCGGCGACAGGCAGCCGCTGGTCAGACTCCATTCCGAATGCCTGACCGGCGATGTTCTGGGCAGCCTCAAATGCGATTGCGGGCCACAGCTCGATGCAGCGCTGGCAGCGATGTCGGAGGAGGCTGACAAGGGCGGTTGGGGCGCGCTGATCTATCTCCGGCAAGAAGGGCGAGGGATCGGCCTGGTCAACAAACTGCGGGCCTATTCGCTGCAAGATGCTGGTTTTGACACGGTGGAAGCGAACGAGCGGCTCGGTCTGCCCGACGAAGCGCGTGATTTTCCGGTCGCAGCCCGAATGCTTGAGCTGATCGGAGCGACCAAGATCCGGCTGATGACCAACAATCCGCGCAAGGTCGAGGCGCTGGCGGAGGCCGGAATCGCGGTCAGCGAGCGAGTTCAGCACCAATTGCCCGACAATCCCCACAATGCGCGTTATCTCGCCACCAAGCGCGACAAATCAGGGCACTTGCTGCTGTGATCGAGTATGCGATCCGCCGCGAACAACCCGATGATGTCGCAACGATCTTCGAGCTGACCGAAGCCGCCTTTCGCGACATGCCCTTCAGCGATGGCGATGAGCAGAACGTCAATGAGCGGTTGCGGGATTCAGGCGATCTCACCCTGTCATTGGTGGCCGAGAGCCAGGCCCGGATTGTCGGTCACATCGCTTTCTCTCCGGTCACGATCAGCGATGGCGCGAGCCATTGGTACGGCCTTGGCCCGGTCTCGGTTTGGCCCGATCTGCATCACCAGGGTGTCGGCAGCGCGCTGATCCGCGAGGGAATCGCCCGAATGGAACGGCTTGGAGCCAAGGGCATCGTGCTGCTGGGCAACCCAGACTATTACACGCGTTTCGGCTTCCGGCACGAACCGCAGCTGGCCTATCCCGGCCCGCCACCCGAGTATTTCCAGGCTTTGTTGCTGAAGGGCGATCTGCCCAGCGGCGAAGTCTCCTACGCCCCGGCCTTCGGCTAGACTTGCCCGCCACAATGCGCCAGCATTGAGACATGCGACACCTTTTTCTGGCCTTCGCCCTGCTTTTCAGCCTCGCTAATAGCGATGTCCCGACGATCGATCAGCTCTACGAGCAGAAAAACTACGAGGCTGCTTTCGCCTTGGCGACCGAGCAGGCGGGCGAACGAGATGCGCAAGCGCATTCCTGGCTCGGCCAGTTCTATGAGATGGGCGAGGGGACGGAGAAGGATCTCGCCCAGGCCGCGTCGCACTACCGGATCGCCGCGTTCGGCGGAACGAATTATGCCCGTTGGCGGCTTGGTGTGATGATCGATCAGGGTAATGCCGAAGGAACCTTGGAGGAGGCTGTGATACTGTTCCAAACCGCGGCATCAGAGGACTATTCCAACGCCGTGGTTAGTCTTGCGGTGATGCAGGCGCTTGGACGCGGCACGCCCGAAGATGACCCTCCTGCTCTGGCCAATTATCGCCGGGCGGCAGATCTCGGCAATCTCTCGGGCCTGCTCGGCTTTGGCCTGATGACTGCCTATGGTGAGGGTGTCAAAGCAGACGAAGACGAAGGTGCTGCCTGGATATTGCTTGCCTCGTTCCTGGGATTGGAGCGGGCCGATGAGTTTTTGGTCGAATTGGCGGTCGGATGGCCCGATGACCGCGTCGAGCGCGTGTCATCAAGAGCAGTCGATATCCGCGAAGAGCTGCTCCCCAAATGGGTCGAGTGATCCCGCTCGTTGTGGATCAGCTTTCGCCTAGCGCTGCTCGTATTGCTTGAGCCCCATCGCCAAGCGATTGCCTGACATCACCACTCGCGAACCGGTCCAATCGGCCAGGAAAGTGCTGGCGCGCTGCAATCCCGGGACAAACCGCGCTTCGTTATTGGTCACGGTCAGACCATCCGAGGGATGCAGATTCTGTTCCGCCCCAAGCGCGATAAAGGCCGAATAATTCTGCTTGTCGCGTCCCTGGATAAACCAGTTCTCCGAAATGCGGCCCTGCGAGCCGGCAGGCAGGTCGATCATGTAATTGGTCCCCTGCCCGGCCGCATCATCGAAGGAATTGTCCTCGATCGACACTTCGGCGACTCGCGCTTTGACATAATGCCCTCCAGCACCGCGCTCGAACCGACTCTCGCTGATCGAAAGGCGACCGTAATTGCCGATATAGACCGAATGCGCGCAGCCTGCCGAATGCTCGCACGTGCCGAGGCCGCTAAAGGTCGAGCGCTTTATGACGATCTCACCATTGGGGTCATTAGCGGTCAGGATTCCCTGCTGACTGTTCTCGAAACGGCTGAATCCGATCCCGAGATTGCCCTTCTCGAGCCGAATCCCCGCGCCATTACCGTCGCCAACCGCGATCCCACGGAAGGTAAGCCCGCGCACTTCGGCAGCCCGGCCGCGGAGAACCAGGCTGGCCTTCCCCTCGCAGGCACGCCCTTCGAGCACTGCCGTACCCACTTGCTCGGCAATATAGGTCACGATTCCGGAGGTTTGCACAGCGCATTGGCGATAGACGCCAGGAGCGATGCTGATCGTCCCGCGGCGGTCACCGATGGCATCCACAGCGTCTTGCAGCGAATTGTAGGATTGGCCGATCTCCACGACGGTGAAATCACGCGATTGCTCCTGCGCAATTGAGGTCGATACCGGGGTCAACAGCACAGCCGCGGCCCCAGTCATAGCGAGAGAACGCGCTGATATGCGCTTTTGTGAAGGGGCCGAAACGGGCGATGATGTCTTGCTCATGGCCATTCCGTAGCGGGATTCGGTCAATTCGCCCTTAAGCTCGGAGGCGCTGTGCCTTTCCGGAACGAATTGACTCTTGGCTGTTACCATATCGCGCGTCTAAACACTCTGCTGACGCCAGCCATTTTTGCGCTGCGCTCGAGGGTATTTAGAGGAGGAACACCCATGAAGAAATTCACCAGCACCATGGCCGTGGCTGCCGCCACATTGGCACTGGCCGCTTGCGGCAGCGCGGATGACGCTTCGACCGATGCCACGGCGGACACGGTCGAGATGCCAGCTGACGCCGCGCTTGAGCCAGTAACCGAAGAACCAGTGGCTGACGAAGCAGCTATGGATGAAGCCACGGAAGCAGTCGACGAGGCAACCGCCAATAGCGCCGCGGATACCGCCGCAGACGTGGTTGCGGAGGTTGAAGCTGCGGCTGCGGAAGCTGAAGCGGCTGCCGACGCTGTCGGAGACGCGGCCGATGCGGTCGAAGCAATCGGCAACTAAGCCCTTGGCAAACAACAGATTGGGCCGCGTGGATCAGTTCACGCGGCCCGCTTTGTTCGCCGCGCTAGCCCTTACCATGGTCGGCTGTGACGATGGCGCGGGCGAAGCGCCTGGCGCCGTCAGCCCCGGCGAAGCGGCGGAGCTGGATCGCATCGCGGAAGAGCTCGATGCGCGGCAATTGCCGCCCGAGGTTATCCCGGACCTGAGCGAGCCCGATCACGACCTGCAACAAGTGTCAGGCGACGACGAATAGCGCTTCCGCCATTTCCAGACGCTCAGATCGCCTGCAACAACAGAGGTTTCCCGCAATGAACACTGGCATGGACCAGGACATTTTCGAGCAATTTGCCGAGCAATTGGAACGCTATGTCCGGGAGCGGCTGATTCCGGCTGAGGGCGAAGTCATCGAGAATGACGCCGTGCCGCCGGAGATCATTCAGGAGATGCGCGACATGGGGCTGTTCGGGGTCAGCGTGCCCGAAGATTATGGCGGTGCCGGGCTCAACATGACGCAATATGCCCGCGTCGTGAACATCATGAGCTATGCCGCGCCCGCCTATCGTTCGATCTTCTCAATCAATGTCGGCATGTTCGCCAGCGCGCTCAAGAACGGCGCTACCGAGGAACAGCGTGCCGAATGGTATCCCAAGCTGGTTGAAGGCAAGATCGCCTGTTTCGGCTTGACCGAGCCGGGCTCGGGCAGCGACAGCGCCGGCCTGCAGACCTTTGCCAAGCCTGATCCTGACGGCAATGGCTGGATCCTTAACGGCACCAAGCGCTACATCACCAATGCTCCGCATGCCGATGTCGCGCTGATCATGGCGCGGACCGAAAAGGAAAATCTGCCCAAGAATGCCCATGTCAGCGCCTTCCTGGTTCCGATGGACGCGCCGGGCGTTTCGACTGGCTCACCGGATAAGAAGATGGGTCAATCGGGCTCGCATATCTCGGATATCATGCTCGATGATGTGAAAGTGCCGGGTGACGCGCTGCTCGGTGGAGAGACCGGCAAAGGCTTCCGCTTCGCCATGCAGAGTCTCGACAACGGTCGGATTTCGGTTGGTGCAGCGGCGACCGCCTACGCCCGTCGTGCGCTCGATTCCGCGATCCGTTACGCCAACGAGCGCAAGGCCTTTGGTGAACCGATTGCCCGGTTCCAGCTAATCCAGGCGATGCTGGCTGACAGCGAAACCGAGATCTATGCCGCGCAATGCATGATGAAGGATGTAACCGAGCGGGCCGACCGGGGCGAGAACATCCTGGTCAAGGCAGCCGCTTTCAAGGTCTTCGCCAGCGAAATGTGCGGCCGAGTGGTCGACCGCGTGGTGCAGATCTATGGCGGCGCAGGCTATCTCGCCGAATATGACGCCGAGCGGTTCTATCGCGATGCGCGGATCTATCGGATTTACGAGGGCACCACGCAGATTCTGCAGCTGCAAATTGCCAAGCACATGCTGCGTGAATGGGAAGCGCTTAACTCTTAGAGGCCCAGGCCACCCACTCCCTCCGCCCTTCCACCCGGATCGTATCCCGGTGTGAAAATCCGGGTGGAAGGGCGGAGGGAGTGGGAGGCCCGGATACGCTGGATAGGAATACCATGTACCAACTCTTGAACGACCTCTCGATCATCGAGGTTTCGAGCTTTGTCGCGTCGCCCACGGCGGGGCTCTATTGTGCGCAGATGGGCGCCGAAGTGATCCGGGTCGATCACAAGGCCGGCGGGCTCGATTACGACCGCTACATGCTGACCAAAGAGGGGCGTTCGCTGTCGTGGGAGAACCTCAACCGGGCGAAGAAATCGGTCGCGCTGGATCTACGCTCGGGCGAGGGGCGCGAATTGTGCGTCGAGCTTGCCGCCAAGACTGGCCAGTGCATCACCAATCTGCCCGAGCAGAGCTTCCTCAGCCACGCCGCGATGCAAGCCAGGCGCGAGGATATGATCAGCGTCCGGATCATGGGCTGGCACGATGGACGACAGGCGATGGATTTCACCGTCAACGCCGCCTCGGGCTATCCGCTGATGACCGGACCGGAGGAGTGGGACCCTGAGACCGCTCCGCCGATCAGTCAGCCACTGCCCGCATGGGACTTCATCACAGGTGCCTATTCCGCCTTCGCGCTGATGACTGCGCTGCACCATCGCGGCGCATCAGGCCAGGGCAGTGAAATGCGCGTCCCCTTGGGCGATGTCGCGATCGGGACCATGGCGAACTCGGGCACAATGGCCGAGATGCTCTATCGCGGCGGCGACCGCGAACGGCTCGGCAACGCCATATGGGGCGCATTCGGGCGCGATTTCCAATCCAAGGACGGCGAGCGCTTCATGGTCGCTGCACTCACACCCAAGCAATGGAAGGGACTGGTTGACGCGCTCGATGTGGCTGCCCCGATTGCCGAGCTTGAAGCCGAGCTCGGGGTCGATTTCAACTCTGGCGACCGCCCGCGGTTCGAAAACCGTCACCGCCTGTTCGAGATCTTCCAGGCCGCCGCCGAGAGCCACGATTACGCTACTCTGGCCGAGAGGCTGGCCGCGCATGGCTGCACCTTTGAGCGCTATCGCTCGCATTACGAGGCTTCGCAGGACCCGGTTCTGGTGAGTGATAATCCACTGTTCGGACCATCACCGGCCAATCCCTCCGGATTTGACTATCCGGCCACTCGTAGCTTCGCCAACCTGCCAGCGCTTGAGGTCGGCGATCCTGCGCCAGCGCCCTATCTTGGGCAGCATTCGGAGGAAGTTCTGGCAGAACGGCTTGGCCTATCATCTGGAACAATTGCCAAGCTGGTCGATGCGGGCACAGTTGCCCTGTCCGACGCCTAATCTTGAGAGACATGACATGAGCAGAAGAGCCGCAATCGTATCCCCTCTCCGCACTCCGGTGGGAAAATTCCTGGGTGGGCTGTCGAGCCTCAATGCGGGCGATTTGGGAGCGATCATCCTCAAGGCCTTGATCGACCGCAGCGGGATCGATCCGGAGCTGGTCGACGATGTCGTGTTCTCGCAGGGCTATGGCAATGCCGAAGCGCCAGCGATCGGGCACTGGTCGTGGCTGGCGGCGGACCTGCCCTTGGAAGTGCCCGGCTATCAGCTTGATCGGCGCTGTGGCTCGGGCCTGCAAGCGGTCGCCAATGCCGCGATGATGGTCGAGACCGGGATGGCGGATGTGGTGGTCGCCGGGGGGTGCGAGAGCATGTCCAATGTTGAGCATTACACGCTGCAAGGGCGAGGTGGCGCACGGATGGGCGACATCACCCTCCACGATCGCCTCTCGCGCGGACGTTTGATGAGCCAGCCGATCGAGCGCTTCGGGATCATCACCGGGATGATCGAGACCGCCGAGAATCTGGCCAAGGATTACACCATTACCCGCGAACAGGCCGATGCCTTTGCGGTCCGCTCGCACCAAAATGCCACAGCGGCTTGGGAGGCGCGAAAGTTCGATGGGCATCTGGTCACGATTGATGTCCCACAGCGGCGAGGCGATCCGATCACCTTCGACCATGATGAAGGCTATCGCGCTGACGCTTCGATGGAGAGCCTCGGCAAACTGCGCGCGATCGATCTCAAACGCGACCCCGACGCGATTGTTACTGCGGGCAATGCCAGTCAGCAGAACGACGCGGCAGCGGCGTGTCTGGTTGTCGCGGAAGACAAGCTCGAAGAGCTGGGGCTTGAGCCAATGCTGTGGTTCGGTGGCTGGGCAGCAGCCGGTTGCGATCCTTCACGCATGGGAATCGGGCCGGTGCCCGCGGTCGAGCGGCTGTTCGAACGGCGCGGCTATTCCTGGGATGACATTGACCTGGTCGAGCTCAATGAAGCCTTTGCCCCGCAAGTGCTCGCCGTGCTCAAGGGTTGGGGCTGGAGCGGGGATGACAGCCGCCGCGAAATTCTCAACGTCAATGGCTCGGGCATTTCGCTCGGCCACCCGATCGGAGCAACCGGCGGGCGGATCCTGGCCGACATGGCCTATGAGATGCAGCGCCGCGAAGCGCGTTTTGGCCTCGAGACCATGTGCATTGGTGGCGGCCAGGGCATCGCCGCCGTGTTTGAGCGCGCGGCCTAAGCCATGAGCGAGTGGGACGCCTGGATCGGACGCAAGAGCAGCGGCACGGATCGGCTTGATCCGAGCCTAGCCCAAAGATGGCTCGCCACATTTGACCTTGCCGAACCGCCGCAAAGCTTGATGCCGCAGGGTGTTCACTTCTGCCTGTGCACGCCCGATGCCTCCACCGCAGCTCTGGGTGCTGACGGACACCCAAAGCGCGACGATTCCCCGGGCAGCTTTCTGCCACCCTTCCCGATGCCGCGGCGGATGTGGGCATCGAGCGCGATTGAATTCCGCGCACCGATCGCGATTGGCGCTCAGGTCAAGCGGGAAAGCAGGGTGGTGTCGATCAGTGAGAAGCACGGCGGCAGCGGCAAGCTCGCCTTCGTCAATGTCGAGCATCAGACCCACGCCAATGGCACGCTGTCGGTGGTCGAGACCCAGACTTTGGTCTATCGCGAAGCGGCCGCTGCCGATGCTCCGCTCAGCCCGCCGGCCTTGGGCGAGGCAAGCTTCGATGCATCAGACTGGGACGCCGTGCGCACGCTGACACCCGATCCGCGGCTGTTGTTTCGCTATTCCGCGCTGACCTTCAACACCCACCGGATCCATTACGATGCGCCCTATGCCAAGGAGATCGAGCGCTATCGCGGTCTGGTCGTGCATGGACCATTGACCGCGAGCCTGCTGCTGCAATTGGCGGCGCGAGAGCTCGGCGAGAACCGGCTACGCCAGTTCGAGTTTCGCGGAGTCTCGCCGGCGATCGCCGACGAGCCATTGCACCTCGTTTTGCGCCAGTCTGATGACGCCTATGAGCTCGGCGCCTTCGCCGCTGACGGACGCCAAATCACCAAGGCCAAAGCCAGCTTCTAGTCCTTGATTGGGTAATCGGGCAGCGGCTTGAGCACCTTGTAAGTCTCGCCCTTGGGTTTGCGGCCCAGATCCGGAAATTCGATCTTTGGCGGCTCCACATGCATGTCGGGCAGTCGATCCAGCAGATCGCGGATCAAGGTCAATCGCCCAAGCTTCTGATCATTGAAATCGACCAAGGTCCATGGCGCATGCTTGCTGTGGGTTGCCTTGAGCATAGCCTCACGCGCCTCAGTGTAGGCATCGTACTTGTCGCGTGCGGCCAGATCGATTGGTGAGAGTTTCCAGCGCTTGAGCGGATCGTCAAGCCGCTCCATCAGGCGCTCCTCCTGATTGGCCTGATCGGTCGTCAGCCAATATTTGAACAGCAGAATGCCGTCATCGGTCAGCAGTTTTTCGAACACCGGAACCTGCTCAAGGAACAGCTCAACCTTGTCCGGCTCGGTAAAGCCCATCACGCTCTCGACCCCGGCGCGATTGTACCACGAGCGATCGAACAGCACGATCTCGCCTGCGGTCGGAAGATGCTGAACATACTTCTGGAAATACCATTGGCCGAGCTCGGCTTCGGTCGGCTTGCCCAAAGCAACGGTGCGGCATTGCCGCGGATTGAGCTTGTCGCGAACCGCTCGGATGGCCCCGCCCTTGCCGGCGGTGTCGCGCCCTTCAAACAGCACCACGATGCGCGCGCCAGTGGTCCGCGCCCATCGCGCCATCCCGACCAGTTCTTCGGTCAGCGGCTCAAGCGCGTCGCGGTAGTCTTTCCCTTTGATTCCCATAGTCCTGCCAATGATTGTCCTTGTTGGTTCGGGATGGTAGTATCAAATGATACATCATGGCTACAGTCGCAGACCCCGAAACCGATTTTACGATCCTGCCGGAACTTCCGGCGGATGTCTTCACCGCGCCTTTGCAAAAGCCGGAGCATGTTGGCGAGGACTGGTTGGAACCGTCTCAGACG